>CAZFMU010000084.1:0-7664 GCA_964520165.1 uncultured Salinarchaeum sp.
ACCGCCGTCTCGGCGTTCACGTCGAAGCGCTCGTACTTGCCGGAGACATCGTGAGCGGCCTCGGCGAGGTCCGCCTCGGTCATGACGTTGCCTGGGTCGGTCGTCGGCTCACGATCAAAGAAGTCCGCCGGGAGCGTCCGGTTTTCGCCCGAGAATTTCTGATCATAGACGATGATCGCCGGGAGATGGTACTCGTAGGCCAACTCGAAGGCCAGGCGGGTCTGATCGTAGGCCTCTCGGAGGGTCCCCGGAGCGAATACGACACGGTTGGAGTCACCTTGGCTGGTATACAGCACATGCTCAAGATCGGCCTGTTCGGGCTTCGTCGGCATGCCCGTTGATGGACCAGCGCGCATAGCCTCAAGCAACACCAGTGGTGTCTCAGTCATCTCGGCGAGGCCAACAGCCTCGGACATCAACGCGAAGCCACCGCCGGAGGAGCCGGACATCGCCCGCACCCCGGCGTGGGAGGCCCCAATCGCCAGGTTGATCGCCGCAATCTCATCTTCAACCTGCTCGGAGACGCCGTCGAATGACGGCAGGTTCTGGGACATGATGGTGAACACGTCCGTCCATGGCGTCATCGGATATCCCGAAATGAACCGACAGCCCGCATCAAGCGCCCCGTAGGCAATGGCGTTCGATCCCGAGAGAAGGGCTGGCTGGCTGTCGTGTTCGCCATCGGGGACGGTGACGTCGTGGTCGGCCTCAAGTTCGGTATCGACGAGTGCAACCGCGTCCGAGAGAACATTCAGGTTCTGATCGCGGATATCACCGTCCATTGACTCCGTGATGATCTCCTCAATGTAGGAGACATCGAAGCCGACGAGTTCGGCAACAACGCCGACGCCAGCGGTATTGCGCATGACGTCCCGACCGTATTCGCGAGCAATCGCTTGGAGGTCAACCGGATAGACCTGCCAGTCGTGCTCGTCGGCGCGCTCGTCAAAGTCATCGATGGCGTCGGTGTCGAGAACACCGTCATCGTAGACGATGATCCCGCCATCACGGAGGTCATCAAGGTTCTCCTCAAGCGGTTTGATCTGCTCGTTGTCGTAGTAGGCGTCCTCGTCGGTGCTCCGAGCGAAGGAGTCCCCTAGTGCGAGCAGACAGTCGTACTCATCCGCGCGGGCGCCGACCGGCTCGGGCGCCGCCCGGACCTCAACGTAGGTGTGGCCGCCGCGGATCCGTGAGGGAAAGTGTCTGTGGGTGAAAACGTGCAGTCCAGATCGCATCAGCGCGGTCGCAAAGTTCCGACTCGTGGAGTCGATCCCGTCGCCGGAACCACCTGCGATCCGCCAGATGAATTCGTCCGAATGCATGGGTGACCATCGGCCAGCGGCTGGCCGGGAGTATTGTGACAATTTGTCCAGTAATACTAAAGCGTTTGCTATAGATTACCAAGAATAGATCGTGAAGGTTTGCTGCAAGTCCACCGATACCGGCGAACAACGGGGTGTATCTACAGCTAACAGTAATGCACAATGATGCACAATCACCCGACAAGAGGACGACTCAGTCCTTGCGTCGAGGATTCGATGGGTGATACTCGGTATCGTAGGCGCCCGGCCGGTCATCGAGCCGGTCGGGATTGAGCCGGCCGCCGAGCAGCATGAAATCAAGCACGGTTACATAGAGCATGGCCTCGACAACAGGCACAGCACGTGGGGGCAACGACGGGTCGTGTCGACCGACGACATTAATATCCTCGTGCTCGCCGGTCTCCCAGTCGACCGTCGTCTGCTCTTTCGGGATCGACGTCGGCGCGTGCCAGGTCACCTCTCCGTAAATCGGCTCGCCGGTCGTGATCCCTCCCTGAAGGCCAGCGTGGTCGTTGCCCTCCGGGACCGGATCGCCCTCCTCGGCGACCGTCGCCGGGCGCGTCTCGCCGTCGGCAAACGTCCAGTCCTCGTTGCGATCGGAGCCAGCGACCGCCGCAGCGTCGCGCCCGAGACCGAACTCGACAGCGGTTGTCGCCGGGATTGCGAACATTGCCTGACCGAGGCGCGCTGGAATGCTATCAAAGCGCGGGGCTCCTAGTCCACGCGGGACCCCGCGGGCCTCGAAATAGATCGTCCCGCCGACGGAGTCGCCACGCTTCTGGTACTCCTCAAGCAGTTCGCGCATCTCCTCAGCGGTTTCTAGATCCGCACACCGCACCTCTGTCTCCTCGGTATTCTCAAGCATCTCCTCGAAGGTCACCGGTGACGCCTCGATGTCGTGAAGCTGGTTAACGTGGGCTTTGATCTGGATATCGTACTCAGACTGGTTGAGCACCTGCTTGGCAACGGCGCCGGCGGCAACCCAGTTAACCGTCTCGCGAGCCGACGAGCGGCCTCCACCACCCCAGTTGCGGGTGCCGAACTTCGCAGAATAGGTATAATCACCGTGTGAGGGACGTGGGGCCGTCACGAACGGCTCGTACTTGCCCGAACGGGCGTCTTTGTTCTGAATGACCATCCCGATCGGCGTGCCGGTCGTGTAGCCATCCTCCAGACCGGAGTTGATCTGCACCCGGTCGGGCTCCCCCCGACTCGTCGTGATCGTCGACTGTCCGGGCTTGCGGCGGTCGAGTTCGCGCTGGATGTCCGCCGAATCGAGTTCAACTCCGGCCGGACACCCCGAGACGGTCACGCCCATCGCCTCGCCGTGGCTCTCACCGTATGTCGTCACTTCGAAGAGCCGACCGAATCGGTTCCCGTTCATATCCGTTGGTGAGAGTCCCCAGCATATGACCGTTTGGCCTTTCCTCCGATCACTCCTGCCGCTTGAGGGTCACTCCGAGTTCCTCGAACAACTCGAAGAAGCCGGGGAAGGACACATCAACGTGCTCTGCACCGGCGATCGTGACTGGTCCCTCGGCAACCAGCCCAGCAATCGACAGCGCCATGATGATCCGGTGATCGCGGCGGCCATCAACGTGTCCACCGGTGAGGGTGCTTTCGGCGCCATGGACGACTAGCTCGTCCTGTCGCTCCTCAACGTGTGCTCCAAGGGTCTCGAGTGCGTCGGCCATCGCGGACACCCGATCGGTCTCCTTGTACCGGACATGTTCGCACTCGGTGATACGAGTCGTGCCGTCGGCGATCGCGCCGAGCACGGCAATTGTCGGCAGTAGATCCGGCGTATTCGCGACATTAACGGTCACGCCGCTTAACGAGGATTGGGTGACCGTGATCTCCCCCGCTTCGCGATCCCACTTGAGGTTAGCCCCCATCCGATCAAGCACGTCGACGATCGCAGTATCGCCCTGAGCACTCGGGCGTGCTCCCGCAACGCGCAGTCCAGACGGTGCCGCAACGGCACCGGCCGCCAGCAGGTACGACAGCGAGGAGAAGTCGCCTGGCACCTGATAGGTTCCTCCCAGCGGATCATAGGTCTGGCCGCCATCGACAGCAAAGCCGTCGGTCGTGTGACGCGCGTCAACCCCGAAGGCGTCGAGCAGTTCAATCGTGATCTCGACGTACGGCGCTGACTTCAGCTCGGTGTCAAGAGCGACCTCGATACCGTCACGCGTGACAGCACCGGCCATCAGCAGCGCAGTGATGAACTGTGAGGAGACATCACCCGGGATCGACACCCGGCCGCCGTCAATCGGTCCGGTCACAACAAGCGGGGCCTGTCCGTTGTCCCGGGTGCTCCACGCCTGGCCGCCGAGTTGGTCAACCGCCGAGAGCAACGGCCCCTGTGGACGCGAGCGCAACGAGGCGTCGCCGGTCAACACGGTCATGCCATCGACGAGTGCCGCCGCCGCTGTCACGAGCCGAATGGTCGTCCCGCTGTTCGCGCAGTCGATGATATCCGCGGGGACAGCCGGCCGGCCATCGAAGCCTGTCACCCGTAGTCGTTCGTCGGCCATCTCGACACTGCCACCGAAGGCCTCCACCGCGCGCATCGTTGCTCGGGTGTCCGCGCTCACCAGCGGCGCCTCAATCGTCGTCTCTGAGGGGCCGTAACCGGCCGCGAGAATCGCCCGGTGGGTGTAGCTCTTTGACGGGGGGGCACGCGCCCGCCCGGTGACATCACTGGCCCGAATGGTCACATCCATGCCAGAGTCAACGGGGGAGGCCCCTATCACGATTGTGCCCTTCGATGGCGACTAGTCGTCTCTTGGAGAACGGTACCCGGCGTGTTCGTCGCGAACGTCTGTTGAGCGTATCGAGCACGATGATGGGGTCAACGCGCCGCGCACTTTTCACACACGCCCACGCTTCCCGGGGCGACACGGTGACACAGGAGCTGCCGGGGTGACGGCGAGCGACGGGAAGGTTTGAAGGGCTTGGCCGCTGAGTGTCAGAGGATGATCACGAGCGAACGGATGGCGATGGTTGATCGCAATGCCGTCGCCGTCGGTGTGTCGCGACAGCAGCTCATGGAGTCAGCCGGGAATGCCGTCGCCCGAGCGGTTCGCGAAATGGGTGCATCGGGCGATGCCGTCACCGTTGTCGCCGGGCGCGGCAATAACGGCGGTGACGCCTTCGCGGCAACGCGGTTTCTCGACGACCGTTCGGTGACTGTCCTCCTGCTTGGCCGGGCCGACCGGATCCGGAGCGATCACGCCCGGACCAACTGGGACGCACTCCAGCAGGGAGCATACGATACGCGGGAGGTACGCGACTCGACGGCCTTGCACGAGGGCGCCGCGGGTGACACCATTGCGTCGGCAGACGTCATCGTCGACGGTATCCTCGGCACCGGTATCACGGGAGAACTCCGCGAGCCCGCTGCATCAGCCGCCGCCCGGATCAACGACGCCCCCGCACGTGTCGTCTCCGTTGACGTCCCATCGGGGGTAAACGCCGACACAGGCGCCGGCGCGGCCAACGCCGTCGCTGCTGACCGCGTTGTTACGTTCCACGACATGAAGCCTGGACTCGTGGATCTCGAAGCCGAGGTGACCGTCGCGGACATCGGCATCCCCCCGGCAGCCGAGCGGTTCGTTGGCCCTGGTGACCTCCAAGCGCTCTCACGACCTGCAGACGCCCACAAAGGAGACAACGGCGAGGTACTGGTTGTCGGTGGCGGACCGTACTCGGGCGCACCGGCGCTCGCCGCCCAGGCTGCCCTCCGTGGTGGAGCCGATCTGGTGCGGGTTGCCTGTCCAGCGGCCGTCGCTGACGCGATCAAGGGATACAGCGAGAACCTGATTGTCCGAGCGCTTCCCGGCGATCACCTCAGACCGGATCACGTCGAGCGGCTTCAGACCCTTGCTGCTGAGCACGACAGTGTCGTCTTGGGCCCCGGACTCGGTCGTGCTGATGCAAGTCTCAAGGCAGCGACCGACCTCCTCGAAACACTCGACGGTCGGGTTGTCGTCGATGCGGATCCACTGCAGGTCATCCCCGGGGTCGATACCGATGCCGAACTACTGTGTACCCCCCACCGCGGAGAGCTGGCACGGATGGGCCAGGAGACGCCGGATGACTGGCGTGAGCGGGCCGATATCGTCGGAGCCTTCGCCGCCGAGCTTGGTCATACACTCCTAGTCAAGGGCCCGAATGACATCATCTCCGATGGGACCGACACGCGCATCAACCGGACGGGGAATCCGGGCATGACCGTCGGGGGGACAGGCGATGTCCTCGCCGGACTCGCCGGCGCACTGCTCGCAACGCATCCGCCACTGCGGGCCGGGGCGATCGCCGCATACGCCAACGGCGCTGCTGGCGACCGCATTGTCGACGAACGGGGGTACGGTTTACTGGCAACCGACCTTCCACCGGTCGTCGCCGAGACGCTATGGAACACGGACCGATGAGCGACGAATTGACCCACACTGACGCAGACGGGACCGCCGAGATGGTTGATGTCGGGGACAAGCCCGATACAGCTCGACGGGCCGTCGCCACCGGAACGATCGATCTCCAACCAGCGACAATCGACGCGATCGAGGCGGACACCATTGAGAAGGGAAACGTCCTCGCGACCGCCCGGATCGGCGCAATCCGCGCGGTCAAACACACCTGGGAGACGGTTCCACTGTGTCACCAGATTCCGATCACGAACATCGAGACGACATTCGATGTCCGTGATGAAGCGGTCACCATTGAGGTAGCCGTCGAGACGACCGGCAAGACCGGCTGTGAGATGGAAGCGATCCAGGGTGTGACGACCGGCCTCGGTGTCCTCTGGGACATGGTAAAGGCCGCCGAGAAGGACGCCGATGGACAGTACCCGGAGACGCGTATCCACGACGTCCGAGTGCTCGAAAAGGAGAAGCACCCCCTCGACACATGACGGGCTCCGCAACGTCGCTCCCGACTGCACTGGCCGCCGAGTCGGGGATCGTCTGTGCCGTCGGCGCCGGCGGCAAGAAGACGACGTTGTACGCGCTCGCCGACGCGCTTGATCGCGCGGTTGTCACTGCCACCGTTCGGATTCCGATCTTCGACGACGCGGTTGCCGATGTCGTCGTAACCGATAATCCAGCGGCGGCTGTGCGGGCGACGGATGACTGGCCAATCGGTGTTGTGCCCGAGCGCGAGCGCGAGGATCGCTACCGGGGGTACGCTCCATCAACGATTGCCACCATCGACGCCGTTCCAAGCGTCCAGACGACACTCGTCAAGGCCGATGGCGCGCGGATGCGCCAGCTCAAGGCACCGAACGAGCATGAACCACAGCTTCCAGCAGGCGCCGACACCGTACTCGTGCTTGCGAGTGTCCACGTCGTCGGTGAAGCACTAACCGACGAGTGCGTCCACCGTCCCAAGCAGGTAGCCACAATCACCGGCCGTGAGTATGGCGATGAACTCACCCCGGTCGATGTCGCGACCGTTCTCGCGAGCGAACAGGGAGGGCAGAAGGCCATCCCGGCGGACGCAACCGCCATTGCGGTGCTTAATATGGTTGATAACGATACCGACAGGGCCGTCGCCGAGCGGATCGCCGACGCGATTGGTGACTCGGCGTTTGATCGCGTTGTTCTCGCACGGATGCAAACCCCCGAAATCGTCGCCGTCCGGGAGTGATCGCTCAGACAAACTGCTTGAGTACGTCTGTGAGGTCGCCCCGCGTGTCGACGCTTTTGAACCCAACACCGGCATTGTGGGCGTTAATGACTGACTCGCCGACGGAAGTCCACGACAACGAGTCAAGCGGGGCCAAGGCCTTGCGATCCCCGCGCTCAAGAGCGCGTTCACAGGCCCGGTAAGTCGACACCCGCCGGTACACCGCCTGCAGCGGTTCATACCAGCCCTCAGGCGATATCGGCACGACGGCATCGTACGGCGGACTGTCATCGGGGGGTGTTGGACCCGCGGCGGGGACTGAGGGAGAATCAAGGCGCCGGTCGCCCGTCGCGACTGAAAAGAGCGCATCGACGAACGACGGTACGACCGCTGGCATGTCACAGGCGAGCACCGCCACGAGATCCCCATCAGCAGCGGCGAGTCCGGAGTACATACCGGCCACCGGCCCCTCGTCGGGGTGGTCGTCAAGGGCGATCCGCGTCGGTGTCGAACACCCGTCAATGGCGGCGCGGACCGCCTCACGCTGTTCGGTCCGGCAGTTGACGATCACCTCGTCAACAACCGTACCGAGCCGATCGGCAACACGGCGGACCATCGGCGTGCCGGCAATCTCAACGAGCGCCTTGTCGGCCCCTGCGAACCGGGTTGATCGGCCACCGGCCAGGATCACCCCCGAGCGTTTCGTCATCGCGA
>CAZFMU010000085.1:0-7633 GCA_964520165.1 uncultured Salinarchaeum sp.
GGTGTGCGATCGTGGCGTCGGTGGTCTCGCCCGAGCGGTGTGAGACGACGGCCTCGTAGCCGTTACGCTGGGCGCGGTTGATCGTGTCGACGGCGTCACTGAGCGTCCCGATCTGGTTTGGTTTAACCAACACACTCGAAGCGGCCCCAGCGTCGATCCCGCGCTGGAGTCGCTCGACGTTGGTCACAAAGAGATCGTCACCACAGATTAAGACACGATCATCGACCCGGCTGGTCAACCGAGCAGTCCCCTCAAAGTCATCCTCATGGAGGGGGTCCTCGACGTAGACCAGATTGTGGGCGTCGATTAACTCCGCGATATACGCGATCTGCTCGTCGGTCGTCCGGTCGGTCTCAGAGCGCTCATACCGATAGGTCCCGTCGCTGTAGAGTTCGGTTGCGGCGACATCCAGACCGAGGCGGATGTCAAAGCCGACCTCGTCGCTGACGGCCTCGGCCGCCGTCTCGACGAGTTCGATGGCCTCGCGGTCACCGATTGCCGGTGCCCACGCCCCTTCGTCGCCCATGCCGCAGGCCGCGCCGCGATCGGCGAGAAGTTCGTCAATCCGGGCGTGCACAGCAGCATTCGCCATAACGGCGTCAGTGACGTTTGGGGCGCCAACGGGGGCAACAAGAACCTCCTGGATGTCGGGCCCATCGGCGGCGTGTTCGCCACCGCCAACGACGTTGCCCAGTGGGACGGGAAACGTCGATCCCTGGAAGGCCCCGCCAAGGTGTTGATAGAGCGGCACCCCGAGAACATCGGCAGCGGCCTTGGCAGCCGCCATTGAGATGGCGACCGCACTGTTGGCTCCGAGCTCGGCGAAGGTGTCGGTGCCATCGGCGGCGCGGAGTGCGGCATCAACCGCTCGTTGGTCACCGACGTGGACCTCATTGACCAGCCGCGGAACAGCACGCTCACGGGCGGCGGCGATTGCCTCGCGCGGAGGCCGTTCGACCGCCTCGTACTCGCCGGTCGAGGCGCCTGATGGGGCGGCTGCTCGGCCAAAGCCGCCGTGCTCGGTGAGGACATCCGCCTCAACGGTGGGGTCGCCACGCGAGTCGAGAACACGGCGCAGCCGGATGTCACTCACCAGGACCATCAGCGCTCACCCCGGTCAATGGTGAACGGCAGAATGCCGGCATCGTACTCCTCTGCGGCCACCAGAATCGGCTCGGTCTGGTCGGTATCGATCAGTACCGGTGCGCCATAGGACACCTGGAGCGCGCGGGCTCCGAGGATGCGTGCCCGTTCGTAGCGGGTGTGTTGTTGGGTGGTCATGGTGGCTCAGACGGCCTCGTAGCGGGTCATTGATACGGTGCGACGATGTCGACGAGGTCCTCGTGGGAGACGAGCATGCGCCGACAGCAGTGACGCTCGACGCCGAGATCGTCCAGCACCTCCTCGGGATCCTCGCCGTTCTCCTGGACGCGTTCTTCGAACTCCTCCCAGTGTTGACCGATGACGTTGCCGCAGGTGAAACACCGGACGGGAACCATCATGATGCGATCACCGGTAGGACTTCTGGTAGCGTGCCCGGGCGCCCGGACCGCCCCATTTCTTGGGTTCGGACTGGCGGACATCGTTGACGAGCAACGATCGGTCGAACTCCATGTAGGCATCCCGGAGCTCAACGTCGCCAGTGTGATCAACGATCCCGCGGGCGATGGCCGTTCGGGCGGCGTCGGCCTGACCCATCACGCCGCCGCCTTCGACCTCAACATCGATATCGACGTCGTCACGGACGCCCTCGACGACGCGAAACGGCTCCATGATCTTCAGCCGCGCCGGCTCGGGCTCAAAGAGCTCGACCGGTCGGGAGTTGATTCGAACCCGGCCCTCACCGTCGCGAATGGTCGCGCGGGCGATGGCCGTCTTCTTCTTGCCGCTCGTATTCGTTACCATGTCTTGTTAGCACCGAGGTGTTCGCTGATCTCGCTCAGCTGGACGAACTTGATGTTCGAGAGGCGATCCAGCGACGTGCCCTCAAGCACCTCCGCGTCGTCGTAGGGGTTACCCACGTAGACGCGGACGCGTTCGAAGGCCTCCTGACCGCGCGTCTGCTTGTAGGGCAGCATGCCGCGGACGGATCGCTTGAAGATCCGGTCGGGACGCTTGGGGTAGTACGGACCGCTATCGGAGCCGAGTGACTGCCGATCGGTGAACGTCTCAAGGACATCCTCCGTCCGGCCGGTGATGACCGCCTGCTCGGCATTGACGATCGCGACGCGCTCGCCTTCCATGGCGCGTTCGGCCACCTGGCTGGCGACCCGTCCGAGGATGCAATCGCGGGCGTCAACGACAAGGTCGGCGTCGAAGGTGCTTGCGCTCATTGGATCACCCGGACGTTCGATCCATCGGGATTGCGTTCAAGTGCCTGTTCGAGTCGAACCGTCTCGCCGACCTGCTCGATCTTCGTCTCGGCGGTCGACGAGAAGTCAACGGCGGCGACGGTCACCGACTTGCGGAGGGTCCCGCTGCCGAGCACCTTGCCCGGCACGACGACGAGTTCGTCAGGTGCGGCATACCGCTCGATCCGGCCGAGGTTGACCTCGGCGTGGGATCGACGCGGCTTCGATAGCCGCGTGGCGATGTCCTGCCACACGTCGGCGTCGCGCTCGCGAGCCGTCGACTTCAGTGCGGCGATGAGATTGGTGAGTCGTGGATTCGTCTTGCTCATGGCTGTAACTGCGTGAGATCGGTTGCAAAGCGATGCGGAGTGTCACGTGATCGACGGCCGCACGCGGCCAAAAGGGAAGAGTGCAGGGAGCAGGATTTGAACCTGCGGACCCCTACGGGACAGCGCCCTGAACGCTGCGCCGTTGACCTGACTTGGCTATCCCTGCGTGCGTTCGTCGATTCTCGATGCCCGGTAAAACCCCTTTCGGTAGCGTCGCGACTCCACCCGACAGGGCGGACGGCGCTCGCGACGATGGGGACGGGCTGTGACATGCTTAGAGTTGAACGGCGCGTTCGAGTTCGGCCGCACGGTCGCCGATCGAGCCGACAGCCCGATCGACCAGTTCGGTCACGGTCATCGATCCGTCGGTCTCGACGTCGAAGACGAACGCGTTCGGCACGTCGTGGACCTCGAAGGTCTTGTCGGGGTATCGGTTGGTGAGATCGTGATCGAACGCCTCGGTCGGCACGAGTTCGCCGTTGGTTGCGTCGGCGTCGGCATGCTCGGCCGCCCGCTCCTCGATGACCCCCCGGAGGATTTCCGGATCGGGGTCTTCGAACTCGCCACGATCACCGGTGACATCGACGTACTGGAGGTGGCGGTAGCCGACCGAAACACCGCCTTGGTGTTTGGCGTGTTCGGTCCCGGAGTCGAGGACAGCGTCGGCTTCAAGTTCCAGACGCTGATCGTCTTTGAGTTCGATAATCGGGATATGCTCGTCGGCCGGCTGCACCTCAGCGACCGACGATTCGAGGTCTCCCGAGTAGGCGGTTCCCGGACCGCGGACATCAAGCGAGAGGGTAACGGTGTCCCCCTCCTCAAAGTCCCCGAGCGGTGTCGTCAGCGGCACGAGTCCGAGTCGAAGACCGAGTTGCTCGTCGAACATGACCGAGGAGTTCTCGATCATCCGCACGGTGTCGATCGCCAACGTCGGCACATCCGCGATCATCGCCCGGCGGATGCCGTTGACGAACGCCGGGGTGGCGTCCCGGACAACGAAGCGTGCGGCGCGCTCGTCGTGGTCGATGAACTCGATGTCGTAGTCGATATCGGTTGCGGCCATCAGTATCCGCTTTTCCCCTTCGGAGCACGGGACCCGTCGTGTGGGATGGGGGTGACATCCTCGATGCGCCCGATCTCCAGTCCGGCACGGGCCAGCGCGCGGATGGTCGCCTGGGCACCCGGCCCGGGGCTCTTCTGGCGGTTACCACCGGGGCCACGAACCCGGACGTGAACGCCGTCGATGCCGGCCTCCATGACCTCCTCGGCGACCTCTTCGGCCATCTGCATGGCGGCATACGGCGAGGCCTCGTCGCGGTTCTGCTTGACGACCGACCCGCCGGAGGACTTCGCGAGGGTCTCCGCGCCGGTGACGTCGGTCACCGTCAGGATGGTGTTGTTGAACGATGCGTGCACGTGGGCAATGCCCCAGCGTTGATCGTCGGCCATGGTTACTGTGAGTCGGCGCGTTCGGGGTGAAGGTCATCGGCCAGTGGGCTGGCCGCGTCGAAGTCGATGTGCGCCTCTTCGTCGACTTCGACGGTGTAAGCGGGCTCGTGTGTCCGCTGTCCGTCGATCGTGATGTGCCCGTGGGTCACGAACTGTCGCGCCTGGTCGGGGGTGTTCGCCATCCCCTTGCGGTAGACGACCGTCTGCAGGCGGCGTTCGAGAATGTCATTGACCTCAAGGGCCAACACGTCCGATAACCCGTCTTCGGGGTCGAGGATGCCATAGCGGTACAGGCGGGCAAGGAAGTCCTGGGCCTCCTCGGCCACCTCTTCGGTGTCCGGACCCTCCTGGCCGAGCAGCTGACGGGCCTCGCGACGGATGCGACGGAGTTCGGACTGGGCACGCCAGAGCTCCTCTTTGTTTGTGAGTCCGTACTGGGTGATAAGGTCGTGTTCGCCGGCGATCCGTTCGCCCTGGAACGGATGATTCGGCGTCTCGTATCGTTTGGTGGATGATCCCAGTGGCATGATTACTCAGCCTCCTCTTCTTTGATCTCTTCGACGTTCACGCCGACGGTGCCCTCGCTTCGACCAGTGGACTTGGTCCGCTGTCCGCGGACCTTCTGGCCGCGCTTGTGGCGGGCGCCCTTGTAGGAGTTGATCTTCTTCATCCGGTTGATGTCCTGCTGGCGGGTCAACTCAAGATCGTTGCCGGTGATGTGGTCGGTCTCGCCGGTGTAAAAGTCGTCCTGGCGGTTGGCCAGCCAGTCGGGGACGACCTCGGCGTACTCCTCGACGTGGTGGATGATCTCGTCGATCTCGTCGTCCTCAAGGAGCCCGAGGGTCGCCCGGCGGTCAATGCCGACCTCCTCGGCGATGATTCGGGCGGTCCGTCGGCCGATGCCGTTCATTTCCGTGAGGGACCGTTCGACTGACTTCGTCCCATCGAGGTCTGTCTGCCCGATGCGGACGAAGTAGCGAATGTCCTCCTCTTCGTCTGCTGTGTCGTCCGTACTCATGGTGTGGTGGTGGTAGGTTGCGCACGTGCGTCCGACCAAGGATGACGGGTCGGGTGCGTGGACGTCGTGGCGGGGATTTGAACCCCGGAGGCTTGCGCCACAGAGTTAGCAACCCTGCGCCTTGGACCAGGCTTGGCTACCACGACGCGCGGTGACTCGTCGCCCTCGCGGACTCGGGGATGACTCCCCTACACGGATCGCGTGGCGAACGTTCTTGACGGGTACACTTAAGAACACCGAATCACCGGCCGGTGGGGCGATCGCACGCCCTGCGAGAACGCGTCACAGACTTGCTACTCCGGATTCGGCAGGTCGGCGTACTGCTCGTTGAGCACCCATTCGCCGTCGCGTTCGACGAGATACTCGCCGTAGTAGGGCACCCGTTCGGCGACAGTCGCCTCGAAGGCGGCGCGGATCTCCGGTCGGGTGCGCTCGCCCATCGAATGGAAGTCGTCCTGGCGGTTGAGACACCCGGTGAATTGGCCATCAGGAGTGACTCGGACCCGGTGACAGTTCGCACAGAAGGCTGGATTCTCGACGGGATCGACGACCTCAACGAGGCCGCCGTTGATCCAGTAGCGCCGGCGGTCGTGTAACTCGCGGTGTTCGATCCGGTCGGCACGGTCGGCCAGCCAGCCGTGGACTCGATCGATGTCGATCGCCCACTCGGGGTGGCCGGCGATCTCGGGCATGTACTCGATCAACTGGAGTCTGAGGCCGTCGGCGTCGGCGACGTGATCAACAAGGTCGGGAACGTACGGGGCCGTCCCCTCGAAGACGACGGTATTGAGTTTGACCGGCGCGAGGCCGGCATCAAGCGCCGCCTCAACCCCCTCAAGCACCCGGCCGAAGGCTCCCGACTCGGTGATCTCGACGAAAGCCTCCTCATCAAGCGTATCCAGTGACACATTCACCCGCTCGACACCGGCGTCGGCGAGCGCCTGTGCGCGCCCGGGGAGGTACGTTCCGTTGGTGGTCAGTGAGACTTCAAGCGACGACGGCGTCCGCTCGACGATCGTCTCGAGATCGCGCCGGAGCAACGGCTCGCCGCCGGTGTACTTGACGGCAGAAAGATCGTACTCGGCGACCGTTTCGACCACCCGGACGACCTCGTCGGTGGTGAGTTCGTCGTCCATCGGGTCGCGCGGCCCGCGGGTGTCACCGAGCCCCTCGTTGTGGCAGTAGACACAGTCCATGTTACACCGGTCGGTCAGCGAGACCCGCAAGTCGGTCACCGGCCGACCGTGGCCATCCGTCACCACCATCCACCCAGTCATTGGCGTTGAACCCCTTAACTACCCGGGCCATTCCCTGGAAGGCCAATCCTTTTCGAGCAGCCGATCGTTGGCGGACGCATGGACGCAGCACAGATCAAAGAGCGCCTCCGCACCGTTGAGGACCCCGAGCTCGGTGATGACATCGTGTCGCTCGGGCTGGTCAACGAGATCGACGTGACCACAACGGAGGCAGGCCCTACCGTCACGGTCTCACTGGGGCTTGGCGCGCCGTATGCTCCAGCCGAACGGGCGATCGGCGATCGGGTACGCGAGGCCCTGTCACCGGTTGCCGAGACGGTCCAGCTTGAGGCATCGATTGACGACGGGCCATCTGCCCCGGTACTCCCGAACGTCCGGAACGTAATCGCAGTCGCCTCGGGCAAAGGAGGGGTAGGCAAAAGCACGGTCGCAACGAACCTGGCGGCAGGACTGTCGGCGCTTGGGGCCGAGGTGGCGCTGTTCGACGCCGATCTGTACGGCCCGAACGTGCCGCGGATGCTCTCGGCGGAGGAGCCCCCGGCGGTCACGGGCGAGGAGACGCTCATCCCGCCGGAGCGCTTCGGCATGAAGGTTATGAGCATGGACTTTCTGACCGACGAGGACACCCCCGTGATCTGGCGCGGTCCGATGGTTGATCAGGCGCTCACCCAGCTCATCGAGACCGTCGAATGGGGCCCGCTTGATTACATGGTCGTGGACCTGCCGCCGGGCACCGGCGACACACAGTTGACCATTCTCCAGACCATGCCCGTAACGGGGGCAGTGATCGTGACGACCTCACAGGACGTGGCGCTTGATGACGCAAAAAAGGGCGTCGAGATGTTCGGCAGCCACGACACACCCGTGCTGGGCATTGTCGAGAACATGTCGACGTTTGTCTGCCCGGAGTGCGGGAGTGCCCACGACATCTTCGAATCCGGCGGCGGAGAGGAGCTGGCGGCCGCCTACGAGTTGCCCTTCCTGGGGGCGATTCCGCTCGATCCGGCCATCCAAGCGCGAGACGCTGGTGATGAGCCGATTGTGCTTGATGATGAGAGTGACGCCGGAGCGGCGTTCCGGACGGTCACCGAGAGTGCGGCCAACGCGGTGGGCGTCGTCCGGCGACGGGCCCACACCGACTGAGAAATCGTCAAGGCTTAACGGTCGGCTGCCAATCGTCCGACTGTGGTGGGGTGGCAGAGCGGCCTAATGCGCCTGCCTTGAGAGCAG
>CAZFMU010000086.1:0-7607 GCA_964520165.1 uncultured Salinarchaeum sp.
TCGATATCGCGATCCTCATAGAACAGCTCTGCCGCGTCGTAGGATCGAGGAATGCTGTCAAGAATCTCAAGGAGGATCTTCGCCTCGGAGGTTTCAAGATCGGGGTTCGGACCACGAATCGTGAGTCGGCGATCGGTCCCGAGTACATCGGACTCGAAATACTCGCCGTATCGCGAGAGCAGCTTTTTGACCGCGTGCGCGTCGCCCTCCTTGCCCTCGAAGTCCCACATCTGCTCGTCGCACCCGAGGTGCGAGTAAATGTAGTAGGCCTCCTGAATCTCATCTTCGCCCTCGATGACCGGGCCCTCTGCGAAGAACGGCGGCCGGGCGTTGTCCGGGTGCTGGGTGCTCATCGTGCGGGGAATATCGACCATGTCTGAGCCGACGCTATCGCGACGTATAAACCATGCACCAGAATGGACGCCGAGGGGGAGATTTGAACTCCCGAGTCCTCTCGGACACCTGCTCTCGAGGCAGGCGCCTTGGCCAGGCTAGGCTACCTCGGCTGGATCTGTGACTATTGGCGATTCTTGTTTATCCGTTTCGATCCGCGCGGAGGAGTGCGACCAAGCCACCGGGATCCGGATGGACAATAGTTACGAACGCCTGTAAGAGTTAAATACCGTATTCTGAGTATCTCCTCGATATGGGTTCACGTCCCGTTCCACCACCAATTCCGCCGGACGATCAGGCGGCGTGGTACGCGCCGGCCGTTCGGTCACAGGTCGAACTCTACCCGGGCGTCATTGCGACGATTGAGGCCACCGGCACCGGATTTCGCTACCGCGTTCGCGAACCGCCGGTAGGCGCCGATCAATCACGCCTCGATACATTGATCGATCGCATCGAATCCGATCGCCAGCGACGACCGCTAACTCGAGACGGCGTTCGAGAGGCGCTTTGCGCCGAACTCGACGGCGCGACCGCGACGGTGGTTAATGACATCGACGGAACGCCCGACCGCCAGCGGCGACTCCGGTATCACCTCCTCCGGGCGACAGTGGGGCTCGAATCGGTGACGCCGCTGGCCCTCGACGAGCGCATTACCGTCGCTGACGTGGCGGCCGATCCGGTGGTTGTCCACACAGCGCGGTTCGCGCCAATCGAAACACCGTACGCGCCGTCGACCCCGCACCTTGATCGAGCCGTCGCACAGCGTCACAAACGACACACTGTCTCCTTTGCGGGCGTCGATGTTCCGGTCGTCATCTACCGGGATGCGCGGATCGGCGGGGATGCCTTTGCGGTCAAGTATGCTGCTTTAGAGCCGACGGTAGGGCCGGCGGAGGCGGCACTCGTTGAGGCCTGTAAGGAACGGATCTGGGACGGCGGAGCTGACAGTCTAGACAACCGACAGGCATTCATCGAGACCCGGGCACGCGCGTTTTTCGAGCGGCAGTCCAGACAGGGCGGACTCCGTGGAACGCTTCAAGACCGCATGAAGAGGATGCTCGGAAGCGATCCGACCGAAGCCCACCGGCGAGAGGACCGTACCGACGCACTAGTGTACCACGTGCTGCGCGAGTTCGTCGGGGAAGGACCGCTGACGATTCCGATCCGAGATCCCCACCTCGAGGATATCGAGGCCAATCGAACCGACGAGCGCATCAAAGTCGTACCACGGGCTCCGGTTGAGGGCAGGGGACGAATCCCGACGAACCTCGCGTTTACCGACGATCAGGCGTTTATCGATGTCGCGACACAGCTTGCCGCAGCCGATGGAGTGGAACTGACTGCCGCTCAGCCGACGGCACGGGTCAATATCACCCCACCGGGACTGCCTGAACACACGACCATCCGGTGTGCGGTGGCGCTCCCGACGGTTAGCGAGGAAGGTCCCTATATCGCGATCCGAAAGCAGGCACCTGAGGCGCTCACGCCCGTCGACCTGATCGATGCCGGGACTCTCTCGGTGGAACTCGTCGCGTTGCTCTGGCAGCTTCTCCAACACCGCTGTGTGGTCTTATTTGCCGGGCCGACCGGAACAGGCAAGACGACCCTCCTGAACGCCCATCTTCCGTTTATCGAGTTTGACAAACGGCCGGTGGCCATCGACGAGGGGGCCCGGGAGGTTACCCTTCCCCACGAGACGGGCGTGGCGCTATCGGCAAGTAATGGTGAATCCGCCGAGTCGGGGGCCGGACGGTCAATGGCCCACCTGATCGAGGAGTGTAACTATCTTAATCCGGACATCGAGATCATCGGCGAACTAAATAGTCCGGACAGCTTCGCCAGTTTCGCCACCGCATTGAGTACGGGCCACGGTATCGTCGGGACGACCCACGCCGACGATGTCAGAACATTCGTCCACCGCGTTGTCGAGCAGGGGCTCGCACCCCATCACCTCACCGAGATCGACGTAGTGATTTTCTCGCGCCACTTCGAAGGACAACGGTACGTCGGACAGGCCATCGAATTCCTCGAGACGAATACGTTCGGAGATCGCGAAGGGCGAGTTGAGATCGGTGAAGCAACCATCAACTGGAACGTCATCCTTGAACGCGATCGACTCGGGAACGTCGAGTTCGCATACACTCATCCGCGGCTTGAGGACACAGGCACCACAGATAGGAGCGGGGGACAGATCGGTGATCGACTCGAAGAGTCGGCATTTGACGAGACGGATGTGACACAACCGACGACGCGCTCCGGTGACGGCCCGGTCTGTATGACACGTGTGTTCCACCGAATCGCCGACCGAACCGACCGGCCAGTACGGGCGGTTGAGGCCGAGTACCACCGCAAGGTGCGATACGTCCGGTATCTCGTTGAGCAGGGTGTTGCCGATTTTGAGTCGCTGTTTGCGTTCCTCGCGGATCTTCAGTCAGACGAGGCGGCGACCGTCGAACGGATCCGTGGGTGAGCGATGAGCGACAGCACACTCGGCTGGCGGGCAGCAGGAGGGCGGGTCGAGCGGCGCCTCGACACGATCAGTCATCGACTGTTCGGTCATCACGCCACAAGCCCACGACACGATACCGAGCGAGCGGTCTACCGCGGGGCAGGATTAGAGGTCGATTTCGAGACCTATGTCGCACGGACATACGCAGCATCGTGGGGTGGGGCGGTCGCCGGCGGATTCCTCGGGGGGATGATATGGGGGATATTGGGGGCCGTCCTTACCGGTGTACTCGCGAAGTGGCTCGTTGTTGTGCTACGCGGACGGTACCTGCGCTGGAGAGCTGCGGCGCGACAGGCAGAGATTGAGCGAACACTTCCGGCAGCGGTACAGTATCTCCGAATTCTGGCGATCGGTGGGGGGTCGCTGCGATCGATGCTGAGACGGGTCGCAGAAAGCGACACGCACGGGGAAACAGCCGTCGCGTTTCGGACGGTGCTCCACCGGGCGGACCTCTCCGGGAGCCTCAACCGGGGACTTCGATCGGTCGCCCGCGACACGCCGTCAAATATGTTAGCTCCCGTGCTACTGAAACTTCGCGAGTACGCGGCCACAGGACCGGAGGAACTCACCGCGTATCTCCGGATGGAGTCTCGGATACTCGGCCACCAGCAGACCTCTCTCCGAGAACGCCGGGAAGGGATGCTGGGAGTGTTTACCGAGCTATTCGTCGTGCTGCTGGCGGCTCCAGCGTTGTTCGTGGTGGTCGTCGCCGTCGCAGCGGTCTTCTCGACCGGGCTCGATCAGGGTGTCATAACCCCTCTGGGAGATCTATCGCTTCGAACGCTGCTCCTTGAGGGGAGTGCGGTTGGCGTTGTTCTCGTCGGGTGGACATCGGTGAAGCTCACCGAGTCACTCCGCCCACAGATGGCAGCCGGGTCACCGAGGCGTCCGGAAAGGATCCGAGGGACGGTCCGGTCAGCGGGGTCGAATCCTGCGAGTACAGCCGTTGTACTCGCACCAGTTGGACTCACCGTTGCTGGCATCGGTCTCATAGTCGGGGAACAGCCGATAACAAGCGGGATAGTTGGATATGCCGTCTGGGCTCTCCCGGTAGGAAGTGTCGCGATCAGGCGCACCCGGCGGATGGCCGCTCGCAATCGAGAGTTCCGAGATGTCATACACGCGCTTGCGCGTCACATGACACTTGGACAGACACTCACCGAGTCGGTCGAACGGATAGCGGCGAATCATACTCCACAGGCCATCGGTGAAGACCTTCGATCACTGCACTTTCGAACCCGGTTGCGGACGACCCCGACTGACGCCACCGCTAGGACAGCCGCACTAAAACAGTTCGCCGACGACATCGGGACACCGCTCGCCGAACGGATCATTGAGATGTTCATCGGCGGGCTGGACGCCGGAAGCAACACCGAAACCATCGTTGAGGTGCTTGAGGCAGAGGTTGACCGCAGCTATCACACGGGGCGTACGCAGCGCCAGGCGATGCGCGCATACGTCGTAATCGGGTGGACGACCGCACTACTTGTCATCACCATCGCCGTTGCCGTTAGCGTTCACGTGCTGCCAGCACTGGCGCAACTGGCCGTCGTCGCGGACCACGGATCGTTTGTCGACCCACGGTCGGTCGAGATTGAGCGAATGACGACACAGTTCTATCATATTGCCATTGCGAGTTCACTCGCGTGTGGCTGGTTCGCCGGAACAGCCGGGGGAGACCGATACGAGGGACTCTTTCACTCCGGGGTGCTCGTCATGATTGCCTACATCGGCTTCTGGGGGGTGGGACTCGCGTGAGTGGGTGGGCGGGAGTCGTTGGGATCGTCGTAACGGTGATTGCGATCGTCAGCATCCTCGGCGGATTGACGGCCGGCGTCGGCCTCGTGATCCAGGATAGCGCCAGCAGCGTTCACACCGAGCAGCTCGCCATGGAGTTCGCCGGAGCGATCGCTCCGGCTGAAACCATCGGGCACACGAGTACGGAACTCACGGTTGATCGGGGGACGATCTACACGCTCCCACGGCAAGTGAGGCTACTCACCGGCGATCGGGACACCTTCGAACCAGGGCGCTCTACTGTCACCGTTTCCGAGGCAATCCGTAGCGACGCGGTGATATATGCACGCGATACGGGGCGGATCGTCGTACACGCTGGGGCGGCCTACTACACCGACGATGACACCGCACAGACTGTCCGTCATCCGGAGCTGATCACACGCGGAGCAGAGACCCCTGTTGTGGTCGGGATCCCGGCCATACAGGCAGATGATGTCGGCGTTTCGGTATCCGGACAGACGGCAATTCGCGTCGAAACAACCGTCACCCATCGGCACGTCGACCTCGGTGATCGGCCAGCGTATCTTGCAATCGAGACGACGGACCCGCGGTTCTGGCAGACCTACTTCGCAGACCGGTCACCGACGGTTGTTGCCACGCGAGCACGATTCGAGGGAGATCAAGCGGATAGTGTGATCGTCCGACTACCACCGGACCGTCCGGTCACACTCGTCATCCACACGGTCGAACTAGCGGTGGATCGCACATGAGCATGTCACCGGTTACACTCCGGGCAGTCATCGAGGCCGGCATCGTGTTTGTGTATCTACTCGCCATTGGAACGGTCCTCTATGGGGCAGCGATCCCAGCATACCAGACCGCTGCGAGCGAGCGGCTCGCGGACCGGGTACTAAGCGACAGTGTGCGTGCGATCAACGACGTCACGATCGAAACACCACCAACAGACACCGTGCAGGTGGACGAACAGACGTCTCAGCGCGTCGGGCTCCCCGATACAATCGACGGGCGGCCGTACCGAGTATACGTTGACGGGGCGATGCTCCGGCTTGATCACCCTAATCCAGCAATCGAGAGAGCGGTCCCGCTCCCGGTTCCTAGGACCGTCGATAGGGTTGAGGGAGGGTGGACGAGCACTGAAGCGGCCGCGATTGAGATTACAATGACTGAGAGTGGCAGGGATACGGTCCGACTGGTCACCCGCTCAGAGGGCACCCAATCCCATCGGAGTGACCTCCCGTGATCGTCCAGCACACATCGGGACTGGTGCTCACAGCGGCGCTCGTCGGGATGACGCTTCTCGTCGGCGGAACGCTCGCGCTCGTCGACACCGGAATGAGTGCCGCCGAGGAATCGACCGTGGAGGCCGTGCTCGCCGAGACACAGAGTGATCGGTTGGTGGCCGGGTCCGGACCGATCGCAATACGCGATCACGTTATTGATTCAACCGCCGCTACCCGTCTTGACGCGGACACCCTTGAACTCGCTGGGGCAACAGCCATGAGCGTTCGCCTTGACGGACAAGAACTCCTTCGCGTCGGCGATCCGAGTGGTGGTGTGACCGTGCGTCGGATTGTGATACTCCAGCGAACAACGCCGGTTGAGCGAGCTGGTCGATCGGTAACGGTTCCCCGCGGGGTTACAGAAGCCACCGTGATTCCCCACCGCCAGACGGCCGTTTTCGGGAACGGGCGAATCGTGTACGTCGGCGCGGAAAAGACGACGCTCCGTCTCTCACATCGAACACGGACGACGCTCCGGACAGCCGGATCGGAAGTGACAGTCCGATACGACCGCGTTGAATACGAGTCGGCAATACTGTCGGTCACGGTTGACCATCACCCGGCCGACGGAGGGACATCGTGATCCGCCGTCGGCTCTCAGGTGTCACCATCGAACTCGCGATAGGCGTGCTTCTGTTGCTCGCCGTTGTTGCGATAACGGTCTTCTGGATGCCACCGCCGGATGATCCGACCGCTCAACTCAACCGGTACGCGGCCGATACGGCGGAGATACTCGTCAGCGAGCCGATTCACGGAACTCCGGGCACCCGCGACGGCGCCATGCTCGATACCCGGGCGGACGCACTGCTTCCGGATCATGTTGAATACCGGATCGTCGGACCAACAGGACTTGCCGGACAGCAACCGCCGCCGACGGCGCGAACCGGGACAGCAACGCGACCGACACCGCACGGTGAACTGCGGGTGATCGTCTGGTATGGACACTGAGGCCCCAACACCGGAGGTGAGAGATCGCCGTGGTCAGCTGATCGTGCTGACTGCAGCGGTACTGGCGGTTGGGCTGTTAACGATCGCCGCAGCGTACGCGCAACTTGGCAGCACCGCCATGACAGCACCAACAGCGGAGCAGCCAGGGACAGCCGACGTGACCGTCGCGCTTGAGCTTGCGACACAGGAAGCACTCGACACAGAGCACCGAGCGTGGACCGACCGGCAGGCGCTGGCGACGGCCGTCGGGAACACCTTCGATCTCCGCGCCACCAGGGTGGAACGGGTGGCGAGTAACCGTAAAGTGACCTATCACATCACCCGGCGGGACCGTCCAACGGTCGTCCCGTCGGAGGTGTGTGACGGCCGGCCGACTTCGTGTACGACAATCGACGGCGTGGTGATCCAGCGATACGGCACAAGAGCCGTCGCCGTTGGCGTTATTGTCGACATCAAGATGACTACTGCTACGGGAGTCACACACAGCACCTCCATGATCGCTCCACCACCATAGCTGACAGAAGCCGTTCATGGACAGTCACACAGGCGAACGCCCGACATCTCGGGGCGGCGTGCTTCTCCAACCATTATGGGGGCGGCCGGCGTGGACCAAGACGAACAAATGATCGGTCCGATCACTGCCGGTGACGTAGTGGCCGCAGCGCTTGTCGGGCTGCTTGCCACCGTCGTGATGAACGTCCCGATGGGGCGGCTGCCCG
>CAZFMU010000087.1:0-7587 GCA_964520165.1 uncultured Salinarchaeum sp.
TTCTTCAGCGGGATCGTTCACAGCTACTCCCGACGGTATATGGCCGGTACGCGACAGCGTAATCGCTTTTTCGGACGGGTGTTTGCCTTCACGCTCACCGTGATGCTCCTCGTCGCAGCCGATCACTTCCTGCTTTTCGTGGGTGCCTGGCTTGGGATGGGGGTGATAATGGCCCGATTGATCGGCCATCTTGAGCGCTGGCCCCAGGCGCGTATCGCCGGTCGACTCGCGCGGCGGTACTTTTTCGCCAGCAGCGCACTGCTCGCCATCGCGTGTCTCATGTTGTGGTCACAGACTGGGATCACGACGGTCTCGGCGGTGCCGTCCGCCGTTATGACCCTCTCGACGCCGATGCTTCTGGGGATTTCCGGCGCGCTCGTGCTCGCGGCGATGGCCCAGTCGGCGCTCATCCCCTTTCACACCTGGCTGCTCGCCTCCATGACGGCGCCGACCCCGGCGTCGGCATTGATGCATGCCGGCTTCGTCAATGCCGGCGGGATTCTGCTGGCGCGCTTTGCGTCGATCGTCACTGTCGTGCCAGGCGTGATGCTCGCAATCGTGCTCATCGGCGCCACGAGTGCGCTCGTGGGTAAGCTTCTCAAGTCCGTCCAGGTTGACGCCAAGCTCCGGCTTGGGTGCTCGACCACCGGTCAGATGGGCTTCATGCTCATGCAAGCCGGGCTAGGGTACTTTGCGGCTGCAATCACGCATCTCATCCTCCACGGCTGCTACAAGGCGTACCTGTTTCTCTCCGTAGGCGAGGAGATTGCCCACACGAGCCCCACCGAATCGACACATCCGACAGGCGGGGTCTCAGCGGGTGGTCTCGTGGTGACCGCTGTGACGGCAATCGCCGGTGGACTCCTGTTCGCGGTCCTGACCGGCAAGGGAGTGCGGCTGGACAGTGGCCTCCTGTTGACCGGGCTCATCGTGGTGACGACACTTCATGCGACTCAGAGCGCGCTTCGGGCCCGTATGCTTCCGGCCCGGTACCGGTACGCGGCGCTCCCGCTGGTGTTTCTTCCTGCGATCGCCATCTATGCAGGCGTCTACACCGCCGTTGGACAGCTCATGGCCGATCTCCCAGTCCTAACGGCTCCGACCACGCTGACTGCCGTCCACGGCGTTGTCGCACTTGCTTTCTTCGGCGTCTATCTCGCGATCGAGACCGGCGTCTACCGGCACAGCACGCGCCTCTACGTGGCGCTGGTGAACGCGACGCGCCCACCGGCGCAGACACTGTTGACCGCTCCGGAGGAGTACCATGAGTCCTGACCCGACAACCCGTGAGCGTATCGAGGCGGCCGCCGAAACCGTCAGTCCGGTCTGGCCGCTACATTCCTTTGTGACCGCCAATCCGCTGGCCGGCTTCGAGGACCGGCCGTTTCACGCGGCTGTCCAAGCGGGCGAGGCAACCTTTTCCGGACGGGGCTATCCGACGGCGGCCACCTTCGAGCAGGCCCTTGCGGACGGCCAGATCGATCGTGAGCTTCTTGAGTCGATACTCCGCGAACACGGGTACACCGACACCCCGGAGGCACTCCTTGCGGAACTTTCCGATTCGGTGAACACGGCCCAAACGTCGGAGACGCCAGTCGACCGGGTTGATCAGGTCCTGACGAAGTGGCTCGCCGCCTTCCTTGATCAGGGGAAAGCTCATTGGCCGATGCCCGACCGCGAGGCGGGCTTTTATGAGGCTGTTCGGACAGTGGCGCCACACGATGGGGCCATCTCCGACGCCGATCGGCTGACCGCCCTGCCGGCGGATCCGCTGGCCGCCATCGAGACACTCCTGACAGATGTTCCCGAATCGGCGTGGTCGCGGGTCTTCGAGCATCAGCTGGCGGCACTCCCGGGGTGGTCCGGGTTCATTATCCACCGGATCGACGCGGCCGATGCCTGGCACCAGCAGCATCCGATCACGCTTGCTGGCTACCTGGCTATTCGCTTGGCGCTCACCGAGATGTTCACTGCGCCGATGGTCCCCGATGACCCACCAGCGATCGACGACGAGCGGCCGCTGGCGGATCTTTGGCTTTCCGCCTGGGAGGCCACCTACCGTCGTGAACTGCTTGAAGCGGTGACCGAGGCGAGTGCCACGTACGATCCCACTACCGACACGTCCCGTCCAGAGGCCCAGTTCGTATTCTGTATTGACACCCGTTCGGAGCGAATCCGTCGTCACATCGAGGCGGCCGGCGACTACGAGACCTACGGTTATGCCGGATTTTTCGGCATCCCCATGCGGTATCAGGGCTATGACGCGTCGATCACACGCGATGCCCGTCCGCCGATGAACGATGTCGAACACCGTGTCGTTGATCGACCGGATGAGACCCACACGGCAAAGCAGGCTGAGTACGACCGCTGGCGTGCGCTGCGCGAGGCCGGCCACAACGTGCTTGAGGCGCTCAAAACAAACGCGGCGACCGCGTTTAATTTCGTCGAGACCGCTGGTCCGGGCTATGGACTGGCGATGGCCGCCCGGACGCTCGTTCCACAGCGTGTCTATGAGGCGGACGCAGCTATTGACACGCGCGTCCCTGATGAGGAGGCCTTCTGTACGCCGTCACTCGAGTACCAGCCAGCGGAGGGGCATGCCCTCCCCGAGGGGTTCACCCACGAAGAGCGGGTCGCCTACGCGGCGGCAGCGTTCAAGCGGATGGGATTCGATCAGTTCGCGCGGGTTGTGGTCTTTGCCGGGCACCGTAGCCAGACGACGAACAATCCCTTCGATTCGAGTCTCGATTGTGGGGCCTGTGCCGGCAACCCTGGCGGTCCGAGCGCCCGCGTACTCGCCGCGATCTGTAATGATCCGGCGGTCAAGGCGAGTCTCCGGGACCGCGGCATTGAGGTTCCGGATGATACCGTCTTTGTTGCCGGCGAACACGCCACAACGACAAGCCACGTTGAGCTCGTTACCAACGACGTTCCCGAGTCTCACGCCGATGACATCGATCAGCTGGAGGCCGCCCTCGCCACCGCGCGAGCCAACGCGGCCGCCGAGCGGGCGGCGGACATGGGTGTTGGCGACCGTGACGGTCGCCACGAAGTCGAACGCCGGGCGACCGACTGGGCGGAACCTCGGCCGGAATGGGGGCTGGCCGGAAACGCGGGGTTCATCGTTGGCCCGCGGGCGCTCACGAAGGATCTTGACTTGGACGAGCGGGTGTTCTTACACGCGTATGACTGGCAGCAGGATGCCGGCGGCGAGGCGCTTGCGGCGATTCTGACCGGGCCGATGGTCGTCACACAGTGGATCAACACCCAGTATTACTTTGCGACTGTCGACAACGCGGTTTACGGTAGCGGCTCGAAGATCACCCACAATCCCGTCGGGAACATCGGGGTTTACCAGGGCAACGGTGGAGATCTGATGGCCGGGCTCCCACTTCAGTCGCTGTTGCGGACCGACGATGAACTCTATCATCAGCCGTTACGGCTCTCGACAATTGTGCACGCCCCAGTTGATCGCGTCAGCGATGTCCTCACCGCTCACGAGGAACTCGTGACACTCCTGGATAACAACTGGCTCTCGCTGACGGTCATCGATCCCGAACAGGACCACCGAGCGTTCCATTATGACGAGGCGCTCACGTGGCGCCCCGCAGCGGTCGCCCCACCAGAGACAGCGGTCGCGGACGACTAGACCGACAGGGCGATACAGCGAGGACTCTTCGAGGACATATGCCCGCCCGATACCGACTGACGAGCGTAGAGACCGTCGAGGAGGACGGTTCGTGGGTGTTCACCGCGCAGGACGATAACGGTGAGAATGTCGAGGTCGTCCTCGTCCCCTGCGAGGGAAACGCCGGTGTATCGGCGTGGATCAACCGCTGTACGCACGAGGACCAGCGCCTCCACCGCGAGGGCGTCGGCGCGATCATCCGCGACGGCGGTATCGTCTGTCCGAAACACGGCTCGGTCTTCGATAGCTGCTCGGGTGGCTGTGCGAACGGCCCAGCCACCGGCTCAACGCTACCGGCCGTCGACATCGTCATCGACGATGGGGCGATCTATCTGACCGATGACCGTCTCAGCTACATCACGGAGGGACACATCGACGACGAGGAGGATGACACCGGACCGAGTTCGACCTCACACCTCCGGTTTTAGCCACCATCGTCTCAACCCCCAAGGTTCAGATATTCTATATAGCGAAATACAATATATACGTCGTGTTTCGACCAGCGCGGAGGTGTCTCTCTGGCACGATCTGCACACAGAGGTGGCAGTTTTCCTACATGTTCGCCGATCAGATGAGTGGGTGAGGATTGATCCGGGCCCTCAGACAGTGGCCAGCACCACACGATTGTCTTCCTTTGCCGTTGTTGGGTGCTGTTGTACCAGCATGGGCCCCGAGCATCTAGGCCAGGCTGTCACACACGCCGTTGTGACCCGGTGTGGCTGGTCGCCTCAAGCGCATAGATGTGTCGCTCATACAGCTCGCGAACGCGATCCCCCCAGTTGTGTGTGTAGGTGTCGATGATATCCTCGGCGACGTCACCCCGGAGGTACTTGACGATGCCTCGATCCCCTGTTCGATCCCGTAGATGGGTGGTGAAAAAGTGCCGGAAGTAATGCGGCGTCACGTTCTCACCAGCGCCAGCTCCTTGCTCGTACCAGCCTCGTGGCTCGGCGTACGAGCGGACAACTCGCCTGACCGCCTCGGGACGGATCCGTCGGCCCCACTGTCCTTTCGTCGAGACAAACACCGGATCAGCCGCGTCGCTGGGATCCGGTCGGAGTGCAAGCCACCGCAGAAGCGTCCGCCGAAGCTCGTTGTCTACGGGAATGATGGTCCCGCGTTGGCGTTTGTTTGCCGCCACACGGTCCTGCTTGAAGGCTCCGTTCGGCGGCACGTAGATCGCCGGGGTACGGCCATCAAGGATCCCACGCGTGTCCGGCCCATCCAGACGGTGTCCAAGGGCGAGGTCGCGGCGATCGAGATTGCAGAGTTCGCCCACCCGCATGCCGGTCTTCAGCAGCGTCATCACAAGCGCGCGGTCAAGTGGATGGGTAATGTCCGCGACGAACTCGCGCATGGCGGCGACGGTGATGTCCCGACGAGTGGGATCCTTGTCGATGGTCTCATCGATCTCGTCGGTTACCACCGCCATTGGGTTGGCGTCGAACGCGCCGATCTGGACCATGTACGCGTAAAACCGATGGACGTAGGCGGTGTAGGTCGCGACGGTACTCTCGCTGTGGTCTCCACGGAGTGTATGCACCCATGCCATGCAGTCCCGCCGTTCAGCGGCCGCAGGGGTTGTCGCTCCCGGTCCGCGGTCGGGATCCTCAAGGAATGTCGCGAAGTCCTCAAGCACGCGTTCGTAAGCGGCGAGGGTACGTTCACTCTTGCCGTAGTACGCCTGATCGGTCAGAAAGGACTCGATCGCCTCACTCATCAGTCCGGACAAACCCCCCCTTGCGACCGCTGTAGCGCACGGCTCCAGTATCCTGGAGCTCTTGGAGCGTTTCGTCAAGACGCGCCTCGATGTCTTCGGTAATCGCTGCGACGAGCTCATCGAAGGCCAGTGCCCCCTCCTCGGCAAGCGCGTCGAGAACAACGGATTCGAGGCCATCACCCCCGGGGTTTGACCCTGTAGATCCCTGTTCCTCGACGCCCTCGAAGCCACGGCGGCCAGCCTGGGTCATCGTGGCGACGAACTCGCTGAGGCTCATGTCGCGGTCGTCTGCGGCAGCCTTCCAGGTTTCCTTTTGTTCCGGTGAGACGTAGGTCTTCACGACGCGCCGATCGGCCATATCCGAGGCACGCGCGTGCGAGCACTTAACGATGTCCCATATACGCGGATAAGGTTTCTTATCCCTGAATACAGTACTATATTTTCCGTAGGGAATTTATAAACAGGCGGTCAATATAGTACTATATCGCGAATATGGTACCACGACGGACGCATCAGAACGGCCAGCCAATCGCCTCAACCAGAGTGAGGCCAGCGGCGACCGACGCGACGAGATAGCCGGTGATCGCCCCGCCGTTGAGCAGTGGTAACCCGGCGTGAGGGCGGCCCTTCAGAACCAGCCACATGAGCGCGAAGAGCCCGGCCGTCGTGCCGATGATCGCACCAAGGGCTGGCACGTTCACCGCCAGTCCCGGAACGGATAGCGCGCCGACCTCAGGGTGGAAGGTTGCTGCACTCGCCACCAGTACGCTCGGCATGACGGCATCGCCGAGTCCGATGTACAGCGCGTTGCGCTCGGGGCGGTCGGCCGCCTCCGCGGCCTCCGTTGAGGCTGGGCCCTCGTCGTGCATGAACGAGTACCCCGCCTGTGTCGGTACGACGAGCACGACGGGCACGTTCAAATCCATGATCCCTTCTGCGAGCGTGAGCATGTGTTTGGTGCCATAGACGCTGATGGCGTCGTAGACCGCCAAGATCAGCAAAAACAGGATCGCCGGGAATGGCCCGAAACTAACTCCGAAGAGGGCGGCGGCACCGGCACCCATCACGATACCCGTAGCGTCGACAACGTACCACTCCGGGTAGGCGAATAGCCCGACCATGGCGAGGAGACTTGCTAGGATCGGACCGATGGCTCCGATGCCCCACGCGAGCGTATCGAGTCCGGCACTCCCGGTCTGAACGGCTGTCAGTGGAGCCAACAGCGGTCCGGTTACCATCCACACCAGGCTCCCGCTGACGAGGATTAACACGGCTCTGATGGCCCGATCGCCACCGAAGCGCATTGCCGCGAGCATGATCCCGGTCGCGACGAGGACGACGCCGAAGAACAGCACGCTGTTCTGGGGGTTCGTGGGGTCTTCGACCGCCTGGACGTTAGCGTCGAGAAACGGCTGTACGAGCGCCAACGCGCCCAGCTGAATCGCCAGAAAGATCCCGACGACGCCAAAGACGGCCCCGAGTTCTCCGCGTGAGACGGCCATGCCGATTATCCCGTGTGCCGGTCCTTTGGCGTTGTGATCACGGGAGTGATCGTCGTCGTGCCCGAAACTCGCGTGATCTACGTGTCGACGTAGAGCTTCTCGCCAAGCAATGTGGCCAGTGAGACATCCGCAGCTGGTGAGACTGCCACGTAGGGCTGATCGACGGGGCCGAAGACATCAACAACGGTGCCGAGCGTCTGCAGTTGCTGATCGAGGACTGTCGTGCCGATCGATGGTGGATCTGCCTGCCGGCAGATGGCCAGTCCCTGTGCGATACGCGAGACGGTTCCCAGGCGCTTCATTCGCGGAGAGCGTCGAGATACACGCCAACGGCCTGAATGAGATCGCCCTTGCCGGCGTCGTCTGCATCCTTGACGAGCACACGCCCCCGATTCCGATGTGGTTCTCGGGAGTAGGACTGCTCGCGCTCGATCACGGCGTTGTAGCCTACCTGACTGACGGCCGTGGCGATGTCGTCGACCGTCGGGTTCTCGACGGCAAACTCAAGGCCCACTCGTCGCCCCTCACCACGGGTCAGTGCTGCATCAAAGTACGCTGGCCAGAGGATATTTTCGACCATACCACTAGAACGGTGATCAATTCAAAAAACGGCTGCGGGTCGGCACTGGCTCATCTACGACGCATAAATTGTATATCGCTATATAAAATGTGTCTCT
>CAZFMU010000088.1:0-7556 GCA_964520165.1 uncultured Salinarchaeum sp.
CCGATGGCAGTCGTTGTCGAGTAGTCTGCACCGATGCCCCTGCCCATCCCGAAGCTCACGAGGAACATCACAACGAAGTAAATCGTCAGCGGAACGGCGATGAGCAGGACGTCACCCGGCGCCGCGACGATACTCTCACCCTGGGTGGCGAACATCACGATGACGGTGAACAACAGCGCGACCAGCGTCAACGGATCAATCCGCGGGATGAACTCGTCGTCGTACCACTGCTCGCCCTTCGTCCGGGTGCCGACATACCGCGTGAGAAAGCCACCGACGAACGGGATGCCAAGGAAGACGACAATCGCCTGGAACACCTGCATCGGCGTTACATTGAACGTCTCAATCCCAGCAACGAGCGCATCCATGCCGAGCAGCGGCGGAAGAAAGAGCCCGAAGAACCAGATGTACACACCGTAGGTGATGATCTGAAAGAGGCTATTGAACGCGACAAGCCCCGTGACGTACTCGGTTGACCCTTCGGCGAGTTCGTTCCAGACGAGCACCATCGCGATACACCGGGCCATCCCGATGAACACCAGCCCGAGGAAGAACTCGGGACGAGCAGGGAGACCAGGGACGAGCCCGCTGAAGAAGATCACGGCGAGTCCGAACATCAGCGTCGGACCGATGAGCCAGTTCTGGACGAGACTCAATCCGAGGACCCGCCAGTTGCTGAACACCGCGCGGAGCTGTGAGTAATCAGCCTTCGCCAGCGGTGGGTACATCATCGCAATGAGCCCGAGCTCAACGAGGTGGAAGGTCTGAATTGGCTGGGTCACCGACGGGGCGACAACACCCAGCCCGACCCCGATCGCCATCGCACCGAGAATCCAGACGGTGAGATACTTGTCGAGGAAGTCCATCGACCGCGGATCCCCGCAGCTCTCGCACTCACAGTGTGGTCCATGCTCGTGTGCGTCGGCGTTACTCATTGACGACCCCATCAAGTAGCGTCAACAGCGCGACGGCCTCGTTTGTCGCGCGGTACTTCCGCCAGCGGCCGTCCTTTCGACGGGTCACGAGACCAGCGTCGGTCAGCTGCGAGAGCGCATGGCTGATTGCACTCTCGCTGGCGTCAACCATGCCGTTGAGCTCACAGACACACAGTTCACCGTCGGCAGCGACAAGCAACCGAAGCAGCTTGTATCGGGTCTCATTCGCAAGCGCCGAGAGTACCGCGAGGTCGGCCTCGATGCGTTCGGTCGAGAGAACCGCCTCAAGGGCGTCAAGCTCGTCCAAGCGCTGGTCAACGTCTTCGGGCCGGCACTCGGCGAGTTCGTCCTCAAGATACCGGTGGAGCCGTTGGGTCGCAGTTGTCATCACTTTCATTTTGAGTAGCGCTCAATTATATTTTGTGCAATAGGGAAAGAATGTCCGATATACCGGGTAAAATCGATTTAAGAAAGCACTATCGAATTCGTCATTTGAATACAGAATAAATTGTCGCTGCCCAAGAGTACTCTCCAGAGCGTCGGTACCGGTTAGCCGACCGTGGACAGCAGCGTGTCGAGCCGATGAGGGAGTCTAATATCGATATTTCCCAATATTTTGTGGATACCATCGTCCGATTAGAACGGACACTTAGAGCTCTCCACGGCTCAACCTTATCGAACCATCCAATAGTACGCCGTGTTGGCTGTTGTAACCGATCGACGCTCACACACCGAAGACGTCGTGGCCGCCGGAGACAATATGCAGAACCGAAACACTTTTTATTCATATCGAGATGTATCGATTTGTATGTCGAACTCACTGATCGACACGATCGTGGACGCACTGAGTGGATCAGAGTCGGGCGACGACGGCTGTTGCTGTGGTGTCGAGATCGAAGAGGCCGAGGAAGACACCTGAGCAGCATGACGGAATCGGTTCCGGAGTCGACCCGGCAGACGCTTGAACGCCTGTATGACGACCCAGAAACCCGGGTAACGTCACTGTTCGAGCTCATCCCGGACGATGAGACGGTGACAGCCGAGTTGACGGTCTTCAAGGCGCTGGCAAACGAACACCGCATTCGGATCCTTGAGGCGCTTCGCGATGGCGAACTGTGTGCCTGTGAGTTACAGGTCATCCTTGATGCTCCACAGTCAACCGTTGCGAGTCACCTGCGCGAGCTCAAGGACGCTGGACTCGTCAAGTCCCGTCGTCAGGGCAAGTGGAGTTACTACCGGATCGGTGACACGGCCGCGTTACAGCTGCTTGACATCGCCGACGCCCTCGCCGAGGACGACGCATGATTCCCTCCGGGATTGCGACCGCACTCGTTGACTCGTGGCAGTATTTTTTGCACCTCGCGGTGGTACTCGTGCCGCTGTTCATCGGGGCCTCGTTTCTCGTTGGACTCGTCCAGGAGTACCTTCCGCCAGAACGGGTTGAGACGATGCTCCGCGAACGCAACCGCGGAACCGGTAATATCGCCGCCGCCGGCCTGGGTGCCGTGACGCCCTTCTGTTCGTGTTCGACCGTCCCGGTACTTGCCGGGCTGCTCGGCGCCGGGGCGCCGCTTGGACTCTCCTTTTCGTTCCTGCTGGCGTCACCGATCGTCAACGAGATTGCGGCGTTTCTGTTGTTGGGGCTATTCGGCCTAGAGGTTACCGTCATCTACCTCGTCTCGGCGCTTATGGCGGCGATTATCGGTGGAATTCTCATCGACCTGCTTGGACTTGAGCATCTCGTCAAGGACGTGCGGATCACCGCGAACGGACGGACCGTCGCCACCGACGGTGGGACGACCACGTGTTCCTGTTCGACAACTCAGACGAAGTCCCACCGCGAGCGGGTCGAAACGGCGGCACGCGGGGCGCTGTCGTTTTTCCGGGATACCTTCCCGTATCTCCTGCTTGGCATGGCGCTTGGCGCGCTGATTCACGGGGCGGTCCCGGCGGCCCTGCTCCAGCAGGTGGCCGGTCCGGGGAACCCACTGGCGGTGCCGCTGGCGGCCCTTGCCGGTGCCCCCCTGTATGTGAGTATCAGCGGGATGTTGCCGATCGCGGCGTCGCTGGTTGAACAGGGCCTGCCGATCGGAACCGTCATTGCGTTTGTCGTTGGCGGGGCGGGCGTCAGCATCCCCAATCTGATCCTCCTCAACAAGCTGTTTGAGCGCCGACTGCTCGCCGTCTATGCGACGACCGTCGTCACGATCGGCGTCGCAATCGGCTTCGGGCTAAACGGCCTCTTCGCCTAAGAGCGCACTATGTACCGGACTATACCACTAAGAACAAGGCCTATTCGTATACTCCCCAGAGAGAACCCATGACGGACCACGACGAGGTGGTGATTTTCGGCGATATCCACGGGAACCTACCGGCACTTGAGGCCGTCTTCGCGGATATCGAGGAACAACACAACGGCGCGCGGTACTGTCTCGGCGACCTTGTCGGCTATGGGACCTTCCCCAACGAGGTCGTTGAACTCGTCCGCGAGCGGGAGATTCCAACGATCATGGGCAACTACGACCAGGGCGTTGGCCAGCACAGTGATGACTGTGGGTGTGCCTATCAGACCGAGACCGAACGCGAGCGTGGCAAACGCTCGATTGGATGGACAAACGAGGTTATCACCGATACAAACCGGGCATACTTACAGGATCTTGACAGTCAGCGACGGCTCACCCTGGGATCGCTCGATATCGTCCTCGTCCACGGCAGTCCGCGCCGGGTCAACGAGTACCTCTATGAGGACCGCGCGGACGCAAGTTTCGAGCGCATGCTTGATGCCGTTGACGCCGACGTGCTGGTCTGTGGTCATACCCATCTTCCCTATCACACAGAACTGCCAAGCGGCCGCCACGTGATCAACGCGGGCAGTGTGGGCAAGCCAAAAGACGGCGATCCCCGGGCGTGTTACGTGACGCTTGCCGCCAACGGCGAGCTTGCGGTCACCTTCCACCGCGTCGCGTACGATGTCGAGCGGGCGGCAAGCGCCATTGAGGCGACCGACATGCCCGATCCATACGCCGACATGCTCCGGGCGGGCGAGGGATGACGGCGAGTGGCCCTTCAAGGACGGCAATGTCAAGACGCCGCAGCGAGATGCGCATCGAGCCGGCATTGCACAGCCCGCAACTGGGGCCCGCACTCATTATCCTGTAGCCCACAGGTCCGGTCGGACGATGAACGCCGAGATCACACACCGCCCGTCGTTCGCACACCTGACCGTCTCGCTTGATACTGGCGAATCGATCCTTGCCGAGCCGGGCGCCATGGTCGGACACTCCGAGACGATCACCGTCGAGACGACGACCAGCCGCGATGGCCTGCTCAGCTCGGCCAAGTCGATGCTCGGTGGCGAGTCGCTGTTCGCAAATCAGTTCGTCGCTGATGACGGCCCGGGCCAGGTGACGTTTGCCCCGTCGACGCCGGGAGACATCATGGAACAGACGCTGACGGAGGAGACCCTGTATGCCACCGACGGCGCGTTTCTCGCCGCCGACGAGACAATCGACATTGACTCCGAACTCGGTGGGATCAAGTCCGTCATCGGCGAGGCGAGTCTGACGCCGCTCGCGCTGAAGGGGACCGGGACCGCCTTTTTGAACGCCTACGGCGGTCTCGAACGGCTGGAACTCGACGCTGGCGAGTCCTACACGCTCGACAACGAACACCTGATCGCGTGGAACGACACGGTGGATTTCAAGACGCGAACCGTCGGCGGGCTCAAGTCGTCGCTGCTCAGCGGCGAGGGTCTCGTCTTTGATTTCACCGGGCCGGGGACCGTCTGGTACCAGACGCGTGACCTTGATGCGCTGGTGTCAGTACTTGCCCCACGGATGCCCTCAAGCGGAAACTGATCGGGTGCTACAGGGAGACTCGTGGATCGTTCGCCCGGTGGGGGGCCACGTGCAGTCGCCCGCCTGCGGACGATGCATCAGTGGGCGTTGTCAGACACCGATCAGTGCTGTCACCAATCGAAGCACCGGGAGTCTCGCACGGGGTCACCTCACGATTGTCACTGGGACCCGTGCCCGGCGGGCCACCGTCTCGGCAACACTCCCAAGAAGTGCACGGTTGATACCTGATCGACCGTGGCTTCCAATCACGAGCTGGTCGATATTGTTGTCACGCGCATACTGGAGGATCGTCCGTGCCGGTCGTCCGATCTCGGTCACGGTCTTGATCGTGCGGTTGTGTGCGGCCGCCAGCTCTGACGCCACGGTCTGGATGGTGTCCGCCTGATCTTGAGCGGTCTCGTACCAGTCTTCAGCGACCGGCAGCCCACCGGTCTCGACTGCAACGATTACGTCGACCGGATTAATGACGTGAATGGCGGTGAACTCGGCGTCCGGCATGGACGTGAGTGCGTGGTCGAGCGCCCGCTCGGCGAGCGGTGACCCGTCGAATGCGACGAGGACGGTGTGGGCCATGTGTTTTCATGGGTGACGAGCGTGGATGAACCTGCGGTTCGATATACAGCAGACGGCGAGGGATAGTTACATGCGCCGGGCCTATTCTGCCCCAGCGATGATCGAACGGCTTCTCGGCGATGACGTTGCATCGTCTGGACGGTACCTCGCCGAAGTGATTTACGGGGCAAATGATGGGATCATCACGACCTTCGCGGTTGTCTCCGGCGTTGCTGGCGCCGCATTGAACCCCTCGATCGTACTCATCCTGGGGGCGGCGAACCTCTTCGCCGATGGGTTCTCGATGGGCATGAGTAACTATCTGAGTCGTCGGTCGGAACTTGATTATCAGCGCTCTGTCCGCACGGATGATGACGTACCAGTCGATCCGTCCGACGGAAAGTCCCCTCGCTGGACGGCGTTTGTCACGTTTCTTGCGTTCGTCATCGCCGGGTGGGCTCCGCTGATTCCGTACATTCTTGCGGCGACACCAGCGTTTTTGCTCTCGATTGGGTTCACCGGGGTCGCATTCTTCGTCGTTGGGGCGAGTCGAAGTCTCGTCACGGACCGGCCCTGGTATATCAATGGGGCGGAGATGTTTCTCGTCGGAATGACGGCAGCGGCCGTCGCTTACACAGTCGGCCGTCTCCTCGGCGGGGTCGCCTGAGGGATCGGATACCGAGGTGTGATTCCGGAGACTCGCCTACTGTGGATTCGCAGAGTGCAACCACCACGTCGGTCTACTAGAAGGGCGTTGCGTACTCCCTGGCCGGCCCGGGTGTGACAACCATGCCACGCTTGTGGCTATCGAAGTCGAAGGTGACAACCGCCGAGTGGAGCTTCTGGACGACCGGCCGTCCGGCGGTGCCCGTGTGCTTGCACTCGGCGACGACCGATCGGCGGGTGCCGTCAGCGACCTTCTCCATGGAGGATGTCCCGGCCCTTGCCGGCCGTTCGTTCGGCCTGGCGGACACGCTCGTAGCCGAGAGGGCGAAAGACATCCGCCATCAGATCCTCGCCCTCGAATCCCGAGAGATCGGCAAAGACGGCCAGGTGTTCGTAGGCGTGTATCTTACTGGTGGCAATACGGTGTCGATCGGATTAATGAAACATATCGAGTAGGAAGATCGAGAGGAAGCCGACGAAGAAAAGCGTCGTTGAGACGGGCGTCTCGGGAACTGTCCCGGCCTTCACGAGGAGTTCCTCGGTGACGAGATACAACAGGGCGGCCGAGCCGAAGGCGAGGATGATCGCGATCGGCGCGCCAGTCACGCCTTCGAGGGCCAGCACACCAACGGTCACGCCGGTGGCAAGCAGGAGTCCAAAGGCGGCTGGGACGGCGAGCTTTCGGGCCATTCCGAGGTTCTGTGGCAGGGCAACCACGCCGGCCACGCCTAAGAAGAGCACCTCGATGGTCAACGCTAGCGCGATGATCACTCCGGCGTCAGGATTATCGAGGAAGGTGACGCCGATCAGGACGCCGTCGATCACCATGTCGATTGCGACGGTGATGAGCAATCCGGCGGCACCGGCGAACGGTCCGCCGAGGTCACGTTGCTCGATCGCCCGGCTCAACCGGTGGATCCCTAGCATCGTCACGACACCGATGGCGAACCCGAGGACGACGACCTGCGGCGCCCGGTCGTGGATGTCCGGAAGGAGTTCGGCGGCGACAGCGGCGATAACGACGCCAGCAGCAAAGTGCTGGATGTTGCTTTCCATCTGTGGACCTGGCGGCCGGTAGACGGCGATCACGCCACCGACCAGCGCCGCGACGACGGCGAGTGAGGTATATGATAACGCCTGGGCCAGTACCATACGCTTTCTCCCGGCCGGAGGGTGAAGAATCTTGAGTCGACTGACGACCGCTGAGGCGCCATCCGGCTGTGCTCCTCACTCGCGGTGGGGTTCTCGGCCGTGTCGTTCGACGGCAGCTCAAGGCCGATGAACCGCGCGATGGTCACCCACCGAAGCGATGGAGGAATTTTGTCGACCGGTTCGGGTAGTCGGTGGTGGGTCCATCTGGCAGACTGATAACAAGAATGACACAGCTCGAACCGTGCTGGTTCGGAGTCGATCCGGTTGATACAGTTGCGTCGGCAATCCCGACAGGTGTACCGCCGGTGGGCCTCGCAAACTATAGAACTATCAGGAATATCGCCCTGAAAATTGGGCGTTTGTATTGAAGTTTGGTATGGGGCCGGAGGGATTT
>CAZFMU010000089.1:0-7536 GCA_964520165.1 uncultured Salinarchaeum sp.
ATCTCGACACTCCGCTAACGATGCCGCTCCGGCATGAGCAGCGCACGCCAGCCTGATCAGCCAGGCTGACGTGTGCGTCCGATCATTATCCAAAAACTCCACATCCGAAAAATCCACTATGTCTACGTGGAGTTCTTCGAACAGCAGTTTCCCACTTTCCTCGAAGAACTCCGTTCAGTTCAATCTCAATCTAGCAGTGCCAAGTAGAATTGAATCGTGTCCCTGTAGGTTTTGATATGCTCTTTCAGTCATTCTGTTAGGTCCTCGTTATGAATAAAAGAAGCCGTGAGCGTTTCGTGTCATTCGCAACTTAACAGATCAAATAACGCGACTAGCTCGGGATATCGGGCACGGTGATGGTGACGATGGTTCCACGGGGCTTGTTGTCCTCAAAGGTGATTGTACCGCCAATACCGTCGATGGCCCACTTGGCGATCCACAGGCCGATCCCCTGACCATGTTTCAGCGGCGTCTCCTCGCCGCTAGCGAGAATCTCACGCTCTCTGTCGGGAAGCCCCGGCCCCTCGTCGGCGATGTGGATCTGTACGCCGTCTGTCCCAGTCGGTGTCTCGACCGTAACCTCGACGGTCGGGGTGGTTCGATCGGTGTGTTCGATGGCGTTCTCAATCACTTCGACCAGCGCACGCTCCAGCATCGTCGTATGGGTGGCGACCCCGGCGGTGTCCGGCCCGGTCACCCGGAGATCGCTATCGGGGTACCGGTGGTCCATTGTCTCGACGACCGTGGTGACGACGGCCATCACGTCGCTATTGGTCGGTTGCTCGGTGTATGCGTCAAGAATTTCCTCAGCGTCGCGTGCTTGCGCTCCAAGCTCTCGGAGGTCCGCAACGGCCGCCTGGATACGCTTGCGGGGCTCCTCGCTAGTGATCCGTTCGGTCTGCCCGAGGATTACATCCAGCCGGTTGCGGAGGTTATGCCGCAGGACGCGTGTGAGGATCTCGAGTTGTTGCTCGCGGGTTTCTCGCTGGGTCACGTCCCGAAAGACGAGTGCTGCCCCCGCAGGGGGATCCCCCGGACCAATCGGTGAGCGACTGATGCGGTAGCGACGCATGCCTTCCGGTGTCTGTTGCTCGACGGTCTCGTATGCGGTTGCCGACGCGGGGACGGCGTCAAATACCGTCTGAGCCTGCTGGCCGAGTACCGCTTGGCGATCGGCGGAGACAAGCGTACTCGCGGCTGCATTCATATCGACGATCCGATCGTTCCAGTCCAGGACGAACACCGCCTCTTGGAGTTGTTCGACGAGCGTCTCACGAGTCACGGGGTTGGTCGTCGGAAGGGCCGTCAACAGCGGATAGCAATGGAGTGTCGCGGCCAGCACCGCTCCCCCGACAAGCAGTCCAACGGCGGTGTTGCCCCGCTGCAGTCCGATCAGCCCACTCCCGGTAATGTTCGGCACAACGAACGGGGCTAGGACGCCCGCGAAGAGCCCCGTAAGCTGCACGGCCGAGACTGAGGGGTGTGATCGGTAGCGTTTAAGAAGCACATAGGTGCCGATGAACAGGAGTGCGCCAAACAACAGCCCCTCGAACAAAATGGTGCTCAGGATTGGCATCTCCATTGGATCGGCCCGCAGGCCGAAGACATACAGCGAGGCCCCCATCAGTCCCGGTCCGAGTGCGAGCAGCGCCATTATACGGGGCCAGGTAAGCACATCCTGTCGACCGGTATAGGTAAGCGTGTATGCCACCCACCCGATCGGGATTGTTAGGACGCTGAGCACGCCGACGAACGAGAGAACGCTCTCAACCGGCGAGCCCTCCGGCAAGGGCGGGGCAATCAGTCTAGCGAGGGCCCACACGGCGAATGCTCCCGCGAGGAGCCCAAACGATAGCGCACTTGGGTGGTCCCGTCGGGAAACGGCGTAGGCGGCGATACTACCGAGAACGGCAACGCTCCCAAGACGCGCCCCCCAGACCACCAGCGGTGCGAACGAACCGAGCATCGGTGTCGTTCTCCGGCGTAGAATCACTAAGAGCCCCGCCCGGCGTCACACGCGCTGCAGCAACGCCCCCTTGTTCAGAGTGTCCGCTCGTCCCGGAGGGCTGCCCGGTCAATAGCGGCAGCGTCATCGTAGCCGGCCAACCCCATCGTCAGGTCGAACTCGGCAATCGTATTTTCGAGTACCCACCGGACCCCGTCGGCGCCGTCCATCGCGAGGCCGTATGCGAAGGGCCGACCGAGCATGACCGAGTCCGCACCGAGTGCAAGCGCTTTGAACACGTGTGATCCGCGGCGCACTCCGCTATCAAATAGGATCGGCACCTCGCCGTCGACCGCCTCGGCCACACCGGGGAGGGCTTCGACCGCGCTGATCGAGCCATCAACCTGTCGGCCACCGTGAGTTGACACCTGGACTGCGTCGGCACCGCACTCGATTGCGCGGCGGGCATCATCGGGGTGTAACACCCCCTTGATCACGAGCGGCAGGTCAGTGTGTTCGCGGACAAACGCGAGGTCCTCCCAGGTAAGCGACTCGTCGCCGAAAATCGAGAGGAACCGGTCGACCGCTGCCTGTGGGTCCTCCTCCGGCGGAGCCGTAAGCGACTCGCGGAAGGCTGGATCCGAGAAGTAGTTCGCGACACCTTCGCCGTCGAGAAACGGGTAGTAACCCCGCTTGAGGAGGCGATCACGCCAGCCCAGCGTCGGAGCATCGACGGTGAGGACGATGGCGTCGTATCCGGCCGCCTCCGCCCGATCCAGGAAACTCCGTGCGACAGCGCGGTCCGAACTCCAGTAGAACTGAAACCACTTGGTGGTCTCTCCGAGAGCCTCCGCGACGTCCTCCATGGGTGTCGAGGCCAGCGAACTCAACGTGAACGGCACGCCGAGATCGGCACAGGCGCGTGCAGTTCCCAACTCCGCTGCCTCGTGAAGCAACGACTGCACGCCCAGTGGGGTGATCATCAGCGGAAACGGATGGGTTTCACCGAAGAGGTCGACGGTGAGATCACGGTCGGCGACCCCCTGGAGCATCCGCGGCACGATGCGATACCGAGAGAAGTCCTTGTTGCGTTCAAAGGTCTCCTCCGTGCCCGAGCCACCGTGGACATACGCCCGCGCCGCCTCGTCCATTTGTTCCCAGGCGGCCTCGCGGATGTCCTCGAATGCGATTGGATACGAGGGACTTTCGCCCTCGTACATGCCCTCGCGGTACATCTGGCGAACCCGCTGATTGCCGACACCCGGCCCGGAGTCGTCTGTATGCGTCATCATCGACCAAGAGGGTTGCTTAGTGAATATCCCCCGCTTGCCCGGGGCTTTTTCCGGTTGTGGCATGATACCGACTATCGGTATGGCGCGGAGGAGTCACCCACGCTCATCGGATCAGCTCACTGTATTGTTGGTCCGCCCGGTAAGCGTCAGACGTGCGCATGACAACGGGCGCACGCTTATGGTACTCCCTCGAGATACTATGGATCGATGGGAGTACACTGTCGGACTCTCGGACACGCCTATGAGTCCACGGACTTCGAACAGGACCGTGAGGAGCGTGCCGAGGGGACTGTGTTGATCTGTCGTGAGTACCGGGTCTGCAGTCGATGTGGACACCGCGAGGAACTCTATCACAACGAGCGCCTGATCGATCCCGCCGCGGCGTCCGATCCCAGTCCGTCCGAGTCCGAACCCCAGCCGACGACAGATGACACGCCGACGGACATCCCAGCATCGACCGAGAGCCCTGATGAGTCGACACCCGAGCCAGCACCCTCCACAACCGCAACGTCGGCAACGACGGCGCGTTCTGGGACGGGTGATCAATCAACGGATGACACCCCTTCCGTCGAGTCATCGACCGAACCGCCCGAAGCGGATCGTTCACAAGCGGACGACTCACCTCGATCCACCCCAGAGAACGCGCGTCAGACACCGTCGTCCGTGGATTCCGCTGACGACTCGACGGACACGGACGCGCCTACACCAGCGGCTTCCGCGGCCGACGAGAGCGAAGTGCCGCCAGAGGACCCGGAAGACGACGACGCCGTGATCCTCACCGAGACAACCGCACGAGCGACTGACGGCGGATCGGCGGTCACTCACCCTGCCGAGGATGCCTGGCGGAACGACCAGACCACGGCCGAGCAGGCCGACACGACGTCGGATCAACTCGGATGTAGTGCGTGTGATACGACGTGGACACGGACGGAGACCCCACTACGCGAGGGAGATCTCTGCCCGGCGTGTCACGCCGCCTACCTCAAACGACGATGACGCAGCCGGTGGAACTGAACACGCTTGAGGTCCGTTGGTTCGGCGACGGCGATCCCCCTGCTCAACTTCTCGACTGGCTCAATACACAGGGCTCCGTTGAGCGCACTCACCGGCGTGACCTGTATTTCGCCGGGGGAACAGCGGGGCGGAACCTCAAGCTCCGCGGGGGCGACAGTCCTCGGATTGAGCTCAAATGGCGCCTCGACACGACGGCCCGGTCGTTCACCGCCGCCGTCACCGGGATGATCGAGCAGTGGTACAAGTGGAGCTTTGCACTCGCCGAGTCCACCACCCTCTGGGATGACGATACGACTGGTCTGTGGCTTCCCGTCGAGAAGACCCGCCGACTATACACTCGATCGGTACCGGTCAATGATATCACTGCGACCGCACAGTTCGAGGTAACAGAACTCCAGGTCAACGGGAAATCGGCGTGGACCTGTGGGCTTGAGGTAGACGGCCCGTCATCGACGCTGGTTGAGGCGTTCCAACGGGTAGAAACGACGCTCCTCGACGAGGCATTTCCGCTTTCACTTTCAGCGACCGCCTCGATGGGATATGTCGCCTGGCTCGGGGAGACCTTTGATATCCGGCCGCATTCGGCGGTCACCGTCGGCCTCTCCGAGTTTTGATCACCCGACCGATAGTCCTCCTGTGGGAGGAGGCGCCTGATGATCACTCCGCTCGCGTCGCGATTGAGCGGGGATCCGGGGTCTAGACCGGCTCGATGTACACCCGCGAGATGTCGCTGTTAGCCTGTGTGAGCTCCGCTTCAATCGTGTCAATGTGGTCCTCGATTTCAGTCGTCGACAGCCCGTCGGCAAAGCTGATATCCGCGGTCACGACCACCTGATCGGGCCCAAAGTAGACGGTCCGGAAGTCGACGAGCTCTACCACCTCGGGGTGCGCCCGGACACGTTCGCGCATCTGTGCTTCCTGATCGGCTGGAACGCTCTCACCAAGCAGCAGTCGCTTGTTCTCCCACGCCAGCGCGAGGGCAAAGCCCATGAGCATGAGGCCGATCAGTAATGCGGTCGCGGCGTCGTAGACGGGATTCTGAGTGACGCGCGTGAGGTAGACGCCGGTGAGGGCAATCCCCGCGCCGGCGAGCGCAATCGTGTCCTCTGTCAGCGCCGTCAGCACCGTCACGTCCGAGGTCTTCCGGAAGGCCTCCCGGAAGCCGGACCAGTTGTTGGCCTCGATCTGTCGTCGCATGTTGCGATAGGCCTGTTGGAAGGCGTAGGACTCGAAGAGAATCGCCCCAATGAGGACGGCGTAATTGATGACCACCGCCTCGATTGTGATGCCGACCACCGGGAGCGTCGCCGTTGTCATCTCCGGTGGATGGGGATTCATCAGAGCGTGATAGCCGTGTTTCGCCGATTCCCAGCCGGCAATCCCAAAGAGCAGCACCGAGACGAGAAACGAGTAGAAGAACTGTGCCTTCCCGTATCCGAAGGGGTGCTTACGGCTGGCGCTTCGCTGGCTGAAGCGGAGGCCGATCAACAAAAACACCTGGTTGCCGGTATCAGAGATGGAGTGATACGTCTCCGAAAGCATTGACGGACTTCCTGTCAGCAGAAACCCGATGAACTTCAGAATCGCGATCGCACCATTTGCGAACAATGCCGCGAGGACGACCGACTTGCTTGAAGCCATTCACGATATGCTGAGGTCAGGCGGTGACTTATATATTGAAGACGGATCGAAACGGCGCTCCCCATTCTAGTGCGCGCCTGTTGTGCTTGACGCGCTGTCTGTCAAGGCTTCGTCTATCGTCCCCGCGAACCGGTGCGTCGTAGCCCGTGTCATTCTCAGCCCAGCGGTCTCGCGCGAGTCGATTGGGCGTACGTTTTAGTACTGCACGACAAATACCCGCAGATATGGAACGTCCGCAAAGCGCGCAGATGTGGCGGTTCGTATCTGCCGGCGAGACCCTTTCGCGGCCAATCGTCTCCGATGGGTTCGTCTTTTTCGGAGACGACACCGGGGCGGTCTACGCCGTGGACGAATCCTCCGGGGAACTCGATTGGGAGTGTTCCGTCGAGAGCGCCGTTCGAGTGACCCCCGCTGTGACCGATCGGATGGTCTGTGTCGCGACCGAGGCGGGTGCAATCTACGGGATCGATGCAAAATCAGGCGAGACCGTCTGGGCGGAAGGCTACGGGACCGATATTGAGGTCGCACCAGCGGCCGTTGATGGCACCGTCTACCTCGGCGCCGGTGATCACCTATACGCACTTGACGCCGCCACCGGTGACCCGCTGTGGGACCGATGGCTCGCAACCGGCCGGGAGCGATACCAGCGCCGGACCTGGGGAACGGTCATCAGACGTCGCGTGACTGCCACGCCAACGGTCGACTTCACGGGATTGTACTTCGGTGGCACGCCGGGACGCCTCTATGCGATGACGACTGACGGCGACAAGCGGTGGGACCTTGAGCTCAACGGTGCCGTCCACGCGGCGGTCTCCGTCGCTGAAGGAACGGTCTACACCGGTGACGACAGCGGTGCCGTCTACGCGGTCGACGCCCAGACGGGGGAATCGGTGTGGGCAACGGGCACTCACGGGGCGATCACCGCCGGTCCGATCGTCGCCAACGAGACGGTATATGTCGGTGATGCCGAAGGGCGATTGTACGCGATCGACGAGACGACCGGCGCCGTGGACTGGCAGCATCCGGTTGGTGGTGCCATTGGGACCACCCCGGTCTGGAACGACGGAGAGGTTGTCATCGGGAGTGCTGAGGGGGTCGTCTACGGGATCGATCCCGCGGAGGGAAGCCGCAACTGGACGATTTCACTCGGTGAGGGAGTCGGTGCCCCGACGGTCTATGACACCGTCGCGTACGTTGACAACGAGGCGGGCAACCTCTTCGCGATCAACCTCGACGCCGATATTCCGACCGGTGCCCGTGGACAGGCCGGCGCACTGGGTGAGGAGGTTGCAGGCAACGAAGAGGAGATTACCGAAGAGCAGGTTCGCGCCGACATTGAGCGGGAACTCTCAGAATCCGATGTCTCGATCGCCGGCGGATCAGCCTCACAGACGCGTCGTCTTGAGCTAAACCTGAGCGCGGCCGAGGAGATCGACCGCGAGCACATTCCGGACTCGGTCGAAACGCGAACTGACGCCAAGTCGGTCGACGATGCCGTCTCGCAACTGTCGAACCTACAGAGTGACGACGTCACCACGGCTAGTGGTGAGGGGGTCGATGACCAGACCGACGCGCTTCGGGCGCTTAAAGAACAACAGCAAGACGACGAGTGAGTCCCGCTATCCCCGGAGCGCCTCAACCGGC
>CAZFMU010000090.1:0-7476 GCA_964520165.1 uncultured Salinarchaeum sp.
GAGTGCGCGGGACAGGATTCGAACCTGCGGACCCCTACGGGACAGCGTCCTAAGCGCTGCGCCGTTGACCGCTTGGCTACCCGCGCGCGTCCGGCGATACTCAATGCATCCTCATAACGCTCACGTTGTCGTTGAATCAGACGACGCTCGTTCCATCAAACGCCGCTGGGTCGTACTCAAGCTCCATCAGCGAGAGGATTGTCGGCGCGATATCAAGCAGGTCAACGTCCGTAAGATCAGCGTCGGGATCATCAACGAACAGCGAGGCATTGTCGAAACGGTGCATTCCCGAGCGGGGCCCCTCGGTGAAGACGGCCTTGTCGTCACCGAAGCCGGCCTTCAGGTCAAAGCCCTCGTGGGGGATCACGGTGAGGTCGGGAGCAATGTCGTCGTGTGGTCCCGCGTAGGCGTTCTCCTTGGTGACGACACGCTTGCAGACCGGTCGCCCCTCGGGGCCCTCAAGCGCCCGGAGGGCGTCCGCAAGCTCGTCACGGACGGCCTCGTAGTCCGCCTCAGGGACGCTCCCGCGGGGCTCTCGGCCCGCAAGATTCAGATAGAAGCGACCGGGGATGAGCGAGTAGGCACGGGTCTCATCGGCGATATCGCCGAGTTCCTCATGATCATCGTCTTCGAAGGTGAGCCAGCCTTCCTCGCGGAGCCACTGGTTCATGTTGACCTCGTAATCGAGTCGCTGGAAGCCGTGATCGGAGGCGACAATCAGCGTCGCATCATCAGGGATGGCGTCGCGGATCTGGCCGATATAGTGGTCGATCCGCCGGTAGAAGTCCATGAACGCGTCGTAGTACTCGCCCTCATCGGCGTAGTCACCAAAGAGGAAGTGGTTGACCCGGTCGGTCGTCATGAACACGCCGAAAAACAGGTCCCAGTCGTCCTCCGCGAGGTAGTGTTTAAACGCCTCCATACGGGCTTCAACGGTCGCATTGGCGTCCTCGATGAACGCCGTCTTATCGTCGTCATGACCCAGCCGGGCATCGACATCAATCCGGTAGTCGATCCCTTCGAGGTACCGGGCGACGGCTTCCGGATGAGCGGCCTTTTCGAGTTCCGGCGAGAGAAAGCCCGAGACCATCTTCGAGACGGTCCGCTGGGGCGGAAACGTCACGGGAACGTTCAGCACGGTGGCGGATCGGTTGGCGTCCTCAACGCGGTCCCAGAGACGGGTCGCTTGGACATCGCGGCCCATCGGGACGTACGTCTCATACGAGCCGACCTCGCGATCCTGAAAGCCGTAGACGCCGGTCTTGCCGGGATTGACGCCGGTGGTCAACGCCGGCCAGCAGGCGCTTGACTCGGGGGGGACAATGCTGTCCATCGGCGCCGCCGTTCCCTCCTCGGCCAGCGCTGCGAGGTGTTCAAACTCATCAAAGTGCTCAGAGAGCAACGAGAACGGCACGCCATCGATACCGATAAAGACGACACGCGGGTCGTCGTCCCCGCGGAGTCGATCGAGCAGACCCATGCTGACCCGTATAGGGGATCCCTACAAGAAAGTTGGTTTCGGCCGGTGAGCGCTATTCGGCGGGGATGACCGTCGGGTGATCGATGCCGACCGGCGGGTGGGTCGCCGACTCGGCGGGGAGCTCCTCGGGACCGCTGGGGGCGTCGGCGCCGTCGTGGACTGACATAACACCTCATCGTAGCTCCCCAGTGAATAAAACATTACCCATAATCATACTACATACCACCGGCGTGATAATTACTCCGGGGTATGATCCCGGCAGACCGCTAGACCCGGGGGCTGTCGAAATGTTCGTCGTAGAGGGCCATCGCGTGCTCGATGGCCTCCTGGGCGGCCTCGCGGTCTTCCCAGCCGAGAACCTCCGTCTCCTTGCCCTCTTCGAGGTTCTTGTAGGTCTCGAAGAACTCGGCAATCTCCGCGCGCTCGTGGGCGGCGAGGTCGTCGATCGATTGCACCTCGTCGTAGCGGGGATCCTCTGTGGGGACGGCGATAATTTTGTCGTCTTTCTCGCCGTCGTCGTCCATCTGCATCATTCCGATCGGCCGGGCCTCGATCACACACCCGGGGAAGGTGGCCTGCTCAAGAAGTACGAGGATATCGAAAGGGTCCTCGTCGTCGTAGTACGTCCGTGGCAGAAAGCCGTAGTCACTCGGGTAATGCACGTTCGAGTGAAGCACCCGGTCGAGGACGACATCGGCGACCTCCTTGTCGTACTCGTACTTGTTGCGTTCGCCCTTGAGACACTCGACAACCGCATAGACGGTCTCAGGCGGGTTCGGCCCCGTCTCGAGTTCTTCCCACTTATCGACCATGTTCGCCGGTCTGCGGGGTAACGGCAAGTCACTTTCGGCATCGACTCACGATCGCTCGGTCTCAGCCGCTTGGCGGGCGTACGCAATCGACGCATCAAGGATGGCCGCCTGGTCGTCCGTCGGCCAGACATTCCGGACGTAATATTCGGTGCGGAACTCCTCAAGCTCAGGCTCGGTGAGCGACGCAATTGGCTTGGCGTAGTGGTCACTCGCGAAGGCGGCGAGCGCGGCGGCGTTGGCGGCGTGGTCCGGGCCGTGTTGCTCGCGAACCCGCTCGACGACAGACTGGTTGGTCGCCTCGACGGCCGCCCATTCGTCGGGATCACCGGGTCCCGACAGCGAGCGCTCGTGTGCACGGTCGATGTCATCAATCCGGTCGGTGTCGACGGTGCCCTCGACGAGCCAGTCCTCGGGGTAACACACGAGCGTATCGCCGTCGGACGCCGAACGCACGCGGGCCGCGTAGCCGTGCTCGGCCAGGAGAGCATCGCGGCGCTCACGATAGGCCTGTGCCTCGGCGGACGTATCGGCTCGGCGGGCCAGACGGGTGAGACGCTCGGCCTCATCAACGACATCGGTCGGCAGCTCAGCCATTGGAAAGAGCCTCCGTTGCGAGCGTGTCGGCGCGTTCGTTCACCTCGCGGGGGACGTGTGTGATCGACCACTCGTCGAACTCGGTAAGGAGTTCACGGACCCGGGTCCGGCGTTCTTTGAGCGCTGGCTCGGACACCTGGTAGCCTCCGCGGACCTGCTTGACGACGAGCTCGGAGTCCCCCCGGATGAGGACCTCATCAAAGCCATACTCAAAAGCGACCTCAAGCGCCCGGATCAACGCCTCGTACTCCGCGCGGTTGTTGGTCGTCTCGTCAATGCGCTCACCCCCCTCGGCGACGATTCCATCGTCGGTCACCAGCACCCACCCGATGGCCGCTGGACCGGGATTGCCCTGGCTGGCCCCATCGAAGTAGACGTGGACACGGCCGCCCTGCGGTTGGATGACAGCCTGGATATCCTGTGGATGTTGTCCCTGGATCACCACCGTATCCTCGTAGGCGACGGCCACGGCATCACCCAACGTGGCACGCCAGCGCTCATGCGCCGTATTCCCCGACTCGATCGTCGCGCCGGCGGCCGCAAGCTGCTCGCGCGCCTGCGCTGGATCGCACTCGACGGTCGGCATTACCCATAGGTGAGCGGTGTACGAATAAAGGAATTGCCTTTATATCGCCCCCAACAACACGGGCGATCGACCCGTGAAACACCGATTTCTCCGAGCAGGCATGGTTCTGACCCCTGCAAAGACGGTGAATTCGGGGAAGGATTTAAGTCCGGCAATTGTACTACCATAAAAGTGCGATGACACGGTCTACGCGCCAGCGGGAAGTCGAGGGGGTCGAACAAGCTGGGGACGATGAACAAGTGCGGAGCTGTCCGGAGTGCGGGTCCGAGAACCTGGTCAAGAGTTCTGATCGGGGGGAACTGATTTGTGAGGACTGCGGGCTGGTCATCGAGGAGGAACAGATCGATCCGGGGCCGGAGTGGCGGGCGTTCAATCACGAGGAGCGCAAGGAGAAATCGCGTGTCGGCGCCCCGACGACCAAGACGATGCACGACAAGGGGCTCACGACCGCGATCGACTGGAAGAACAAGGACGCCTACGGGCGGTCGATTTCCTCGGAGAAGCGCAGCCAGATGTACCGGCTACGCAAGTGGCAAGAGCGTATCCGGACGAAGGACGCCGGCGAACGCAACCTTCAGTTCGCGCTCTCGGAGATCGATCGGATGGCCTCCGCCCTGGGCGTCCCGCGGTCGGTCCGAGAGGTCGCCAGCGTCATCTATCGGCGGGCTCTCAAGGAGGACCTCATCCGCGGCCGGTCGATCGAGGGGGTCTCGACAGCCGCTCTGTATGCTGCCTGTCGCAAGGAGGGCATTCCACGGAGCCTTGAGGAGATCTCCGATGTCTCGCGGGTCGAGCGTAAGGAGATCGGCCGGACCTACCGGTACATCTCCCAGGAACTCGGCCTTGAGATGGAGCCGGTTGATCCGAAAAAGTACGTCCCACGGTTCTGCTCCGAGCTCGAACTCAGCGAGGAGGTCCAGATCAAGGCCAGCGAGATCATCGAGAAGACCGCCGAGGAGGGGCTGCTCTCGGGCAAGTCGCCCACGGGCTACGCCGCTGCCGCCATCTATGCCGCCTCGCTGTTGTGCAACGAGAAAAAGACCCAGCGCGAGGTGGCCAACGTCGCGCAGGTGACCGAGGTCACCATCCGGAACCGGTATCAAGAACAGATCGAAGCGATGGGCATCCACAGCTGAGCCGCTGTCAGTGCCCCTACCGATGCGCCTCGATGAGTTCCTTGAGACGGACCTGACCGACGACCGGGCCGAACAGCGCCGTCTCGCACAGGCGAAGTCCTACCGGATCACCGAGTACATCGAGGACGTCCCTGACCGGTTCGAAGCCCTACAGGGCGACACCCTCGTCGGATCGACCGCCCCGGAGATCTTCGTCGGGCGATCAGGCTACCCGGACGTTTCGGCGGGCGTGCTCTCACCGGTCGGTGACGAGGACAACGCCGCCGCCTACGCGACCCAGGGCGGGTGGTACGGCACGGACATCGAGACGGTGCTCGACCGACGGACAGGTCTGTTGAACTCCCGGCGACGGACCGACGTGAATGTCCGCGATGTCTGGGACGGCTTCGTCGGCGCACAACGCGAGGTGGCGATTGCCGACCGGCCGGTTGATATCGAGATCGGTCTTAGCGAGCGGCCGCAACTTGATCTCTCGGTCGGTCAGGTGCGCACGCCGACGGGGCCGGACGCCACGGCGGAATCGATCGATCTCACCGAGAACCCACACGTCCCCCGCCCGGTCAAAAAGACACTCGAGGACGACGACTGGCGGGCCGAGGGGGCGATGACCTACCTGTATCGCCGCGGGTATGATGTCTATGAGATCAACGACATCCTCTCGGCGGGCGCTCTCGGCCGGGGCGAACAGCGTCGGCTCGTGCCAACGCGGTGGTCGATCACGGCCGTTGATGACACCATTGGCCAGTACCTCCGAGGGCGGATCGACACCGCCACCGCCATCGACCAGGTGGAGGTCTGGTACAACGAGTACCTCGGCAACCGCTTTTGGGTCGTGCTCGGGCCCGCCCAGTGGGAGTTCGAGCTTGTCGAAATGAAGGCGCCGGGCTCGGTGTGGAATCCACAGGGATCCCAGCATCAGCTGATGGCCGATTACGAGGGCCACGCCGGGCGATCAAAGTACGTCGAGGAGACCGCCGGGGCCTACTACGCGGCCCGGCTGGCCGTTCTTGAGGCGCTTGCCGAGCGCGACCGACAGGCGACATGTCTCGTGTTACGGGAGGTCACCGACGACTACTGGGCGCCGGTCGGGGTCTGGCAGATCCGCGAGGCCGTCCGCAACGCCTTCGAGGGCGAGCCGGCAGTCGCAGAGACCTTCCAGGGGGCCGTCGATCGGATTCTCACGCGGCTGCCGGTTGCGGCGCCGCGGTTGCGCCGCAAGTCCACGCTCGTCGCCGGCCGACAGGCCCCGCTTGACGCCTTCGAGTGAGCGCTGTGCCGAAAGGGGGTGGTTTAAGATTCCACCGTCCCCGAGTACTGTGCATGCAGCGGTACGATGTCGCGATCGTCGGCGGGGGACCGGCGGGGCTGGCAGCCGGGCGGGCAGCGGCCGCGTCCGGCGCCGACGCTGTCGTCCTTGAGAAGGGCGTCCCGCGAGAGGATCGGAGCGAGCCGGGGCCCGACTCGACGGACGCCGCCGGGCTGCTTGACTACTGGGTGGACATCGCCGGACTCGATCCCGACGAGATTCCCGAAGAGGTGATCCTTCAGGATATCGACCGAGCCGAGTTCATCGGCCCCTCCGAGTCGGTCGTCGTCGACCGGACGGGGATGGACGGCAGCTACCCGCATTTTGGATTCACGTTCGATCGGGTGGCCATGGACGACTGGCTCCGCGAACGCGCTGAGACGGCCGGCGCGACCTACCGCGGGGAGACGAGCGTTCGGGAGGTCACGAGCGATCTCACGGGTACCCCCGAGCATCGACTCACGCTTGGCGACGGGAGCGATCTCGTTGCTGATACCCTCATACTCGCCGACGGCCCCCAGCGGCAGGTGACCAACGCTGTCCTCGACCGGTACCTCCCGGCGGGCGAGTCGATTACCACGTATCTGGGGACACGAACGGCCAACCACATCGCCTACCAGGAGCACCGACGACTCCCGGCGGACGCCTTCGAGCCAAATAGCATGAAGTTCTGGTGGGGCGCAATCCCCGGCGAGACGGCCTACCCCTGGATCTTCCCGAACGACGACGGCGTCGCGCGGGTCGGCCTGACGATGCCCATCGGGCTGACGATGGCGGACATCGACAATCCGACAGATTACTGGCTGGTTGATCCCGACGACGAGGAGTTGCCGAGCCCACAGACCTATCTTGAGCGGCTGCTGTCCCGGGTCTATCCCGCCTATGAGCCGGCGGACTTCGAGCTCGTTGAGGACCGCGGCAAGCGACGCGGGACCGAGACCTACGCGATCTCCTCGACACGGCCGATCGACTCGCCGACGGCCGCCGGCATCGCTGTCGTTGGGGGCGCCATGGGGGCCACCTCGGCCTTTCACGAGGGCGGCGATCACGTCGCCATCCGCACCGGGGCGATCGCGGGTGAGTTGGCGGCACGCGACCGACTCAAGCGGTACAACGACGCCTGGAAGGACGCCATCGGGGCGGAGGTGCTCCGGAATGTCGCCTTTGCCGACCTTGTGTCCGACTACACGCCGGCGGACTGGGACCGGGCCTTCCGGATGACGCGCAAGCTCAAGGCCACGGACACCGAGGGGCGCGTGCTCTCGCCTCGGCTCTCCGCAGGCATCCGCGGACTGAAGCTCTACGCGCAGTATCGCCTGCGCAAGCGTCGGTACCGCGACGGCGGCTATGTCCAGCTGCCGGAGTCGGCGTACACGCTGTCCTGAGCCAGCCGAAAGGGCTACCAGGCCAGCGACCGTACACGATACTGCGTGTCGCAGTCCCCACCCGAGGCGCTATTCGGCTGCGATGACCGGTGGCGAACCCCGGCACGTGATACGCCCGGCACGAGGGTTAGCCGGCCGACAGGGCCCACCGCCGCGGATGACGCCGGTCGTTAGTGT
>CAZFMU010000091.1:0-7416 GCA_964520165.1 uncultured Salinarchaeum sp.
GCCTCGCGGAGGGCTGTCGCTGCCTCCGTCGGAGCTGGCGTCGCACCCGTGGCTCGCCCGGCTGTGGCCATCGCGACTTACTCGAGAAGCTGTGTTGCGGTGTCGTAGCTGTAGGTGAAGTCCTCGTCGAGTTCGTCACCGCGGTAGTAATCGACGAGGCGACGGACCTTTGACTCGGTGTTCTGGAGCGCCCGACGGTTGCGGTGGTCCTGCGGGTGCTCGTTGACGTGCTCGCGCAGACGGACAGCCTGCTCCATGAGATTCCGCAGGTCCTCCGGCAGATCCGGGGCGGTGTCATGCTCTTCGAGGATCTCGGTGACCTTCTTGCCTGTCGCCGCCTTGATGTCGGGGATCGGCGTCCCGGTGACTCCCTCGTCGCGCAGCTTGAGGCCGATCTCGCTGGGCGAGTGGCCCTGCTCGGCGAGCTCAACAACGCGGTCTTCGATGCGTTCTGGATCGACGTCACTCCACTCCGGTGGGTCGTCTGCCGCCGGCGCGTCCGAGCTGGACGAGCCACGGCGGCGTGCATGCATTCGTGCCATAGTTGAGGATAGGAACCGCACAACCGTTGCTCGTGAGCGGTGTGACTCTCACACCGCGGTGCACTACCGCAATCCCAAGCCCGTTCCGGGCGCGTCAGAGTTGCGGTCGTGCCGTTCCCGACCGGAATAACGCCAGAGGCGGTCAAAAGGATTTCGTCACAGCGGAATATCCCAGAACCCGTATTGGCGGTCCCGGTCGGCCTCAAGATCAAGCTCACCCTCAAGCAGTTCCGCGATGGCGGCCTCCTGATCGGTATCGCGGGTCCCCTCGCCCTGTGGAACGAACGGGTACCACTGCCCGCGCTTGAAGTTATACACGAGGTAGACCTGCCGGTCGGCCTCGAAGGCGAAGGCCGCCGAGAGCAGGTACTGCCCGAAGCCGGCCTCGATTAGCGTATCAGTAAGCCCGTAGACCGCGGTGACCAGCGCCTCGAAGTCGTCGTCCGTGGCGAGCACCCAGGTGTAGCCGAAGTCATCCTCGTAGAGCCGATCGCGGTGGACGGCCTCCGCCGAGGCGACATCCAGAAAGTCGACCAGATCGGCCTCGACCTCGCGAAAGGCCGCTGCATCGACCGTTCCGAAGCACAGCCCGGCGTGACCGGTGGTATCGTAGCCATTGGCCCCTAGCGTGAGGTAGCCGGTGCTGATGTCAAAGAGATCCTCGGGGTCGGCGTCGGCGAGGACGCGGTCGCCGAAGACGATGCGGGCCAGCCGGCGGACACGTCCGAACATCTGATCATCCTACTGGAATCGGCGGTTTGGGCGTTTCGAACCCTGCCGCCAATCGGGGGTAACACCTATGCGGATGCATCGGCAACTAAACATGTATGTCCGAGACCATCGAGTTCGCCGACGACCTGATTGACCGGATCGACGGCCACCGCGAGGAGGGTCAGACCCGCGAGGAGTTCGTCGAGGAGCTGCTCAACATTTACGAGAGCAGCCGCTTCGTCCAGGAGGGTTACTCCGAGTAGCGACGGTCGGTCAGTGTCCGAAGCAGGGCGTCAAGTGTCTGGACTGTCGGCACGGCCACATCGTGGGCCGCCGCGCGACGACAGACCGCTCCGGTGATCGCCTCGCGCTCAAGACGCCGGCCGGCCCGACGGTCCTGGCACATCGAAGAGACGTTATCGGCGGTCGTCTCGACGGTCTCGAACAGCGCCATCTCAGCCCGCTTGCCGCCGAGCGAGACGTCACACGCCTGGGCCACCCGGGCCGTTTCGCGGGCGGCGCGAGCGGCGACCGCCCGGAGCGGGGACGCCTTGATCGCCCCGTTGGGAACATCACAGATGGCCGTGAGGGGATTGATCCCGACGTTGACGGCGAGTTTCTCCCAGCGGTGGCGCGGGAACGCGTCAGTCCCCGTCACGGACAGTCCCGCGGTCTCACAGGCGGTAACGACCCGACCGACTGCCGGGCTCGTGCCGCCGTCGGAACAACCAACGACGAGCTGGCCGTCGCCGGCTGCACGGACCGTTCCTGGTGCTCCCCGGGTCGCGCCGTAGGTACAGGTTCCTCCGAGGACTGTCGCCGCAGGCAGTACCTCGGCGAGCGTGCGCTCGTTACCGAGGCCATTTTGAACCGACCAGACGATATCGACTGCGCCAGTAGCGAGTTGGTTCGCCGCCATCTCCGTATCAAAGGCCTTGACCGCGACGATAGCGAGATCGGCCTGATGATCCTCGCCGTCGGTCGTCGCCGTTGGCGTGACACGCAGCGGCTGGTCACCGACGATGTTGAGGCCGTCTTCGGTGATCGCCTGCATGTGTGGATTGCGGCCCACCAGGGTGACGTCGTGTGCGCTGGCTAGACGCCCGCCAAGCAGGCTGCCAAGCGCGCCAGCGCCAAAGACGAGGATATCCACACACGGGGATTGTCGGAGCGGCAGTATAAACGGTCGTTCAGTCGCCGAGACTTTCGCGATAGCCGCGGCTGATCTGCTTCCACCGGTTTGACCGAACTCGCGAGAGATTCAGTGCCGCGGGCACCATCGTTTCAAGAACCATCGCGACGAGCAGTGCCTGTGCTCCAAAGGCGGTCACCATTCCTGCGGCGGCGACGGTCAGCCCGAAGCCATACCGGCCGACTAGCGAACTGACGAAGGGAAAGCGCGTGTCGCCGGCTCCACGGAGCGTCCCGGTGGCCGAGCCGTCAAGACCAAGGAAAATGACGCTCGCCGCGGCGGCGACAACGAAGACCGATGTCTGGGCAATCGCGTCGGGGGTATCGACAAACAGGCTCGCAATCGGCCGCGAGAGCAACGCAACGCCGGCGGCGACAATCACGTAGACGGTCGCCGAGAGCCGGATGATCGCCCAGCCGTAGGCCTCGGCGTCAGCCTCGTCTCCGGCCCCCAAACGCTGGCCGACAAACGTGCTCGACGCGATCGAAAAGCCCCACGAGAAGCTGTCGACCAGCGCGCGGACCCGTCGGCCGACCTCGTAGGCAGCGACAACGACCGAGCCGAAGCTGGTGGCAATCGCCAGCAGGGGGAACGCGACGATTGACTCGGCACTTCGGCGGGCGACCAGCGGCGCTGACACGGTGAACAACTCACGGAGGAGACGTCGATCCGGCAGCCCGGCGGCACGCTTGATCGCGACCGGACACGCGCCCCGACCGAAGTACGACCGCCCAGCGAGTCCCCACGCGAACACCAGGCTAACGATTGCGACGGAGGCGGCCGTGCCGATGGCGGCACCAGCAACCCCGAGGCCGGCGCCGAAGATCAACGCCGCTGAGAGCACGACATTGGCGAGGGCGCCGGTCGCACGGATGGCCATCGGCGTGAGTGTATTGCCCACCCCAGCGTAGGTCCGCGAGGCGATGAGGTTCCAGAACTCAAAAAGCAGCCCTGGAGCGACCAACAGCAGGTAGGTCCGGCCGTAGCCCTGAATGGTCTCGGTGGGACCAAACAGCCCGATCAACGGCCCAGCAAAGAACACGTACGCAAGGACCACCGGCAGGCCGGCCACCGTTGCAAACAGCAGGCCGGCGACGAGCACGCTTCTGGCACGGGGGATGTTCTCGGCCCCGTAGGCCTGCGAGATAAGCGTGACCACACCCCCGGCAAGACCGATCCCCGCGAACTTGGCGAGTTGCCAGTAGGCGTTCGCGAAGGCAAGCCCGGCGACCGCCGGCGTGCCGACGGCGATCCCCACCATGGCGAGGTCGACCGTGCTCTTTGACATGATCGCGAACCCGGTGATGATCCGGGGCCACGCGAGGTCGACCGTCGATCGGAAGCGCCGCCGATCGATAATTCCGACGCGCTCAAGGATACCAGCGATCGCCGAACCGGCCATATCCTATCGTATGGCCGGACGGGTTAGGTCCTGTCGACCTCCGGCGATCAGAATTCGTCCCAGGAACTCGACCAGGTGCTGGCCTGGCGCTCGGCGTCGTGCCGGAGGATCGTGCCGAGATCCCGCAGCGAGACAAAGCGGTTCTTTCGCGTTTCGTCCTCGGCGATCCACCAGACGGCCGTCTGGCAGTCGAGTGTCTTGCGATCAACAATCTCCCGCTCGCGGAGGGCTTCAAGCCGGGCACGAACCGTCGTCTCGGAGGCCTCAAGTCCGTCGGCGAGCTCCGCCGCGGTCGCGACCGGGTCGGGGTGGTCCCGGAGATGCTCCAACAGCGCCGCGTCATCGACCGTCGTGGAGTGACCGGGCGTATCGGACATATCGTTCACATTCGTATACTTGCCACTGGAATCCCCTAATGATTGGGGTTCAATTCTTTGTTAACGACCACGATCATTATCGACCACGGACTTTTTTGATCCCGGCACTCGAATCTGTCAGTCGTGATCTCAGTATCCGAGTCCATCGTGATCGACGCGGATCGCGAGCGGGTCTTCGAGTACCTCGATGATCCGACCAACCACCGCGAGATTACGCCGAGCCTGGTGCGCGTCGAGAACATCACGCCACTTGAGAACGGCGGCAAAGAGCTTGAACACACCTACAAACTCGGTGGCGTCGAACTTGAGGGAACGCTCCATCAGACGGTTCACGACCCGCCATCGCGGATGACCTTCGACATGGAGGGCCGACTTGAGGGTGAGATCGACATCACCCTCGAAGAGCACGACAGCGGCACGGTCGTGACCTACAGTGCGGGATACGATCTCCCGGGGGCTGTTCTTGAGCGACTGGCCGACCCGTTTGTCCGTCGGTATAACGAACGTGAGCTCACCACGACCCTCGAAAACCTCCAGACCCGTCTTGAGACCCGGTAGCCCGGCTGCGCGAATCCGGGCGTTTTTATTGGTCCCCGAGTAGCGACGCCCAATGGCGAACGCCAGCGACTCGGGATCGTCGTCGCGCGGGGAGTCGGACGACATCGTCTACGGGATCGACGAACAGCCGCCACCGGGGCAGTCGATGATGCTGGGCGTCCAGCATTACCTGACCATGGTGGGTGCGAACATCGCCGTACCGCTGATTCTCGCCGGGGCAATGGGCATGCCCTCGGACATCGCCGCCCGGTTTGTCGGGACGTTCTTCGTGGTCTCGGGAATTGCGACGCTCGCCCAGACGACGCTCGGCAACCAGTATCCGATCGTTCAGGGGGCGCCGTTTTCGATGTTGGCTCCCGCGCTGGCGGTCGTTGGCGTGGTCACCGCGAGTGACGCCGCCGGGTGGCAGACGGCGCTGGTCCAACTCCAGGGGGCGATCATCGTTGCCGGCGCGGCCGAGGTGGCGATCGGCTACTTCGGCGTGATCGGCCGGCTGAAGGCCTATCTCTCGCCGGTGGTCATTGCTCCGACCATCGCGCTGATCGGGCTGTCGCTGTTCAATGCCCCACAGATCACTGCCGCAAATCAGTCCTGGCCGCTGTTGGGACTAACTGTTGGCCTTATTCTGTTGTTCTCGCAGTACCTTGATGTCAAACACCGGGCGTTCCGGCTGTACCCGATTGTCTTGGCGCTGGCGACCGCGTGGATCGTCGCCGCGGCCCTCTCGGTGGCTGGGGTGTTTGGGAGTTCGCACCCGGGATACGTCGATCTCGGCCAGGTGGCGACGACTCAGGCGCTGTTCCCCATCTATCCGCTCCAGTGGGGCACGCCCCAGTTCTCGCTTCCGTTCATCATCGGGATGTTCGCCGGCGTGCTCGCGGCGATCGCCGAGAGCGTCGGTGACTACTACGCGGTCGCGAGTCTGACCGGGACGGGCGCGCCAAGCAAGCGGCGGATCAACCACGGCATCGGCATGGAGGGCCTGATGAACGTCTTCTCAGGGCTTATGGGCACCAGTGGCTCGACCTCGTATTCGGAGAATATCGGTGCGATCGGGCTGACGGGCGTCGCCTCGCGGTACGTCGTGCAGGTGGGGGCGCTTGTGATGATCGTGGTCGGGTTCGTTGGATACTTCGGCCAGCTTATCGTCACGATCCCCGACCCAATTGTCGGGGGCCTGTTCATCGCAATGTTCGGCCAGATTGTCGCCGTCGGACTCTCGACACTCCAGCACGTCGATCTGGGCTCCCGCCGGAACGTCTTCATCGTCGGCTTTGCGCTGTTCGTTGGACTGGCCATCCCAAACTACATGGCCAACTTCGCCGGCCCAGTGGCCTTCCGCGAGGCGGTTGGGTTCACCGCGGCGTCGACGAGCCTCCCGGCAGCCATCGTCCCCGCGTTGCAGATCCTGCTCGATACGGTCTTCATCGTCGGATCAACCGGCATGGCTATCGGTGGGCTGACGGCGCTGTTCCTCGATAACACCATTACAGGGACGCGCGAGGAACGCGGACTCAAGCGCTGGGAGGAACTTGCCGAGTCAGCTGCCGACTTCGATCCCTGGTGGACCCGCTGGCTGAGCTCGAACTGAGCGGGCGCGACCGCCCTTGTTTAATACCCTCGCTGTCTCACAGCCGTACATGTCCACGGAGTCGCTTGCTGACCGCTATGAGGTGATCGATCACGCTCTTGCATTGCACACGCTTACCGATCTCCGCGATGTCACCACCGACCAGGTCGCCTTCCGGAAGGGTCTGGTCAAACTTGGCCGAATCTGCGGGTATGAGATTATCGACCGTCGGATCGGTGCCGAGCCGGCGTCTGTTCAGACGCCGCTGGCAGAGACGACCGGCGCGCGGGTGAAGGACCTCGATAACGTCGTGATCATCAACATCCTCCGGGCGGCGACGCCGTTCGTCGAGGGGCTGCTCAAGGCCTTCCCCCGGGCGCGACAGGGCGTTATCTCGGCCTCTCGCGAGGAGGGCGCACGCAACGCCGATGGCACCTTCCCGATCAGCGTCGACTACGAGAAGCTCCCACAGATTGATGATGACGATATCGTCATCGTCGCGGATCCGATGCTCGCGACGGGCTCAACCATGGTGGCGGTGCTCCAGCGGCTTGAGGCGGTCACCGAGGGATCACCGACGACGATCGTCCTCTCAGCGGTGAGCGCCCCCGAGGGTATCGAGCGGGTGACCGACCATTTCGACGTGGATGTCCTGACGGTCGCCGTGGACGACCATCTTAACGAGGAAGGATACATTGTGCCCGGGCTCGGCGACGCCGGCGACCGGGCCTTCCGGACGAACTAGGCGCGTTTGAATCCCAGCGCGGCGCCAGCGGCGAAACTACCGCCGAGAACCGAGATCCCCGCCAACGTATCAAAGAGGTTCATCCCGACGGACTGGCCGGTCTGGGCGGCGGTGTTGACCCGGCCGGTGAGTGCGGCCCAGTCGACGGCGATGATGTTGGTGCGTTCGAGATAGGCCAGAAACGCCAGTTGTGCACCGACGAGAATGGCCATGAGCTTCATGACCTTCTTCGCGGCGTAGCCGACGATGACCCCCAGTCCGCCAGCGGCTCCGACGTTGATGCCAAGAGTCGCTGGCGCGGTCACCTCTACCATGTGTG
>CAZFMU010000092.1:0-7347 GCA_964520165.1 uncultured Salinarchaeum sp.
AACCATATGTGGCAGATGATGAAGCGGTGGAATAAGCGCTTCGAAGCGCGTGGCTTAGGAATCAAGCATCGCTGTTGCCTCCTCAATCGAGAGCGTTCCGTCGGCAACGGCGACGAGCACGTCGCGGATCGGCGACTCGTCTGTGGTGCCGAGTCGTGCCTGCGTCGAATGTCCGGTGAGTGACGGGAGGTCCTCGCCACTCGCCAGTGCCGTCTCCTTTTTGACTCGGTAATTGCCGCCGTCGGTGACATACAGCTCGGAGGGGTGAAAGAAGTACCAGTCCTCCTGGTCGAACCGAACGCCAACACGGGGATTGGCCCCGAAGTTCCGGGCAAAGTAGACAAGCGACTCGACCTCTGCGCCGTCAAGGTATATCGGAGCACCGGCGCTGGATTTGGCCTCAATCGCGTAAAACGTCTCACCGTCACCGGCGAGGACATCCGGGAGGTCCCGATCAGTCGCACTACCACTAGCAGGTGCGCGCATCACCGCGAAGCCTTCCTCGTCAAGCGCGTTGACGAGTTCGCGCTCCCGGCGATCGCCCTTGGCGTTGGACATAGCGGATCGTCGCGTCGGATCGCCCAAAAGTCTCAGGACCTACGTTCCGTGGTCCCAGGACTGCATGTACTCGCGCTGGGCGTCGGTGAGGGTATCGTACTCGACTCCCTCAGCCTCAAGCTTGATCTCGGCGACCTCACGGTCAAGCGCGTCGGGAACATCGTGGACGCCGGGGCCGTACGCGTCGGCATTCGTCGCGAGTTCACGCACCGAGACGGCCTGGATCCCAAAGCTCTGATCCATAACCTCAACAGGGTGACCCAGCGCAACGGGGCTAGCGAGGTTCACTAAGCGTCCTTCAGCGAGCACATTTAGCCGGCGTCCATCGGCCAGTTCGTAGGCTTCGACGCCCTCGCGCGCCTCGTATCGATCGACGGCCATGTCATCAAGCGTGTCAAGGTCAATCTCGACATCGAAGTGCCCGGCGTTCGCAAGGACGGCTCCATCGGACATGACCTCAAAGTCCTCGCGGGTGATGACATCACGGTTGCCGGTCGTCGTCACGAAGATCTCGCCCTCGGCAGCGGCGTCACGCATCGGCATAACCTCATAACCCTCCATGTGGGCCTCAAGCGCCCGTCGCGGCTCAACCTCCGTGACGATCACACGGGCATTCTGGCCAGCCGCCTTCTTCGCAACGCCGCGTCCACAGTTGCCATAACCGGCGACGACCACGGTCTTGCCCGCGAATGACAGGTTCGTTGTCATCGCAATATTCGCGAGTGAGGACTCACCGGTGCCATGGACATTGTCGAAGAGGCGCTTCATCGGCGTGTCGTTGACGGCGAACACGGGATACTCAAGCGCTCCATCGTCGTCCATCGCCCGCAGGCGGTGGACTCCCGTGGTGGTCTCCTCGCAGCCACCAATGATGGAATCGAGAAGTTCGGGGTGATCCTCGTGGACAGCGGCAACCATGTCCATCCCGTCGTCAACGGTAACAGTCGGCTCATGACCTAATACGGCCTCAATGGCGTCGTAGTAGGCCTCGTCGTCGACACCGTGACGGGCGTAGCTGGTGATCCGTTCATGGGCATCAAGGGCGGCTGAAACGTCGTCGTGCGTCGATAGCGGATTACAGCCCGTGATCGCAACTTCGGCCCCCCCCTCAGCGAGCACCTCCACGAGCGCTGCTGTCTTGGCCTCAACGTGCATCGCCATCCCGACCCGGAGCCCCTCAAGCGGTGTTTCGGCGGCAAACTCCGTCTCGATTGATCGGAGGATCGGCATGTGCTGGCGGGCCCACTCAATCTTTCGTCGGCCCTCCGCTCGGGCAGTCGCCGGATCCCCGAGTTGTTCGGTGATCGTCGGATACTCGTTCATGGCTCTAGAAAGCGGCGTCACGCCCAAAACCGTACCGAACCACGGGCGCCGTCGAGCCGCCCATTTGTGTCCCACACGGAGTGAGGAGTGGACATTGTCAGGGAAAGCGGCCGCGAGAGTAGAGTATTTCCGACTCGGGGACGTCCCTACTGGTAATGTCACGTGTCGATCCCCCGCTTGAACAGCCGCCACTTGAACTCACGTTCTCGGAGGCGGAACTCGCCGAACGAACCGACCGTATCACCACATTCATCGATGACATGGTCGAGCGTGCCGGTGCCGACGGCGTCGTGCTTGGTCTCTCCGGCGGGATCGATAGCACGACCGTCGCCTACGCTGCTGTCGAAGCACTCGGATCGGATGCCGTTCTCGGCCTCTCAATGCCGAGTACGGTCACCGACGAACGAAACATCACTGATGCCGAGCGGATCGGTGAGGAGTTGGACATCCGGATTGAAGAGATCGAAATCGAACCCATCGTTGACGCATTCCTCAATGCGTACCCGGACGCCGCCGACGATCGGATGGCAACGGGAAACCTCCAGGTGCGGATCCGTGCCGTATTGAACTATCTTCTCGCAAACGCCGAGGACCGGCTGGTCTTGGGGACCGGCAACCGGAGCGAGGCCATGACGGGGTATTACACCAAGTACGGTGACGGGGCGGTCGACTGTCATCCTCTCGGAAACCTGTATAAGTGTCAGGTCCGACAGCTCGCGCGATCGCTCGGGGTGCCCGAGGATATCGTCACGAAGACGCCGAGCGCAGAGATGTGGAGCGGGCAGTCCGACGAAGAGGAGTTGGGACTCACCTATGATACCCTCGATGCAATCCTGGCGACACACATCGACGGGCCGCTCTCGACGTCAGCTACCGCAGCAACACTCGGTATCGACTCGGAAACGATTGAGCACGTCGAAGACCTTGTCGCAACGAGCGAACACAAGCGACATATGCCGCCGTCACCGCCGAGCGACACGTTCTAGTCATGCGTCGGCGCGCTCGAAGAGAGCGTTAGCCTGTCGGGCTGCCCGCTCGCGAACGGCCGGTTCGTCGAACGGGATGACCTCGCGATCTTCCATGAGGACCTCACCATCACAGACCGTGTGCCGGACATCGTGTCCATCGGCCGCGTACACGAGGTGACTCACCGGGTCATGGACCGGGGTGAGATGGGATCGCTCAAGCTCAATAACGGCGAGGTCAGCCGGCGCACCAGCCTCAATACGGCCAGCACCGAGACCGGCCACGAGCGATCCGCCTTCGGTTGCCATCCGGAGTGCTGCTGGCGCCGGAACGGCACCGGCATCGCCGGCGGCCAGTTTCCCGAGTAACGCGGCATCGCGGAGTTCATCGAGCATGTCAAGCGTGTTGTTCGACGCCGCCCCGTCGGTCCCGAGACCGACCGGCACGCCGGCCTCAAGCAGACGCTGAACGGGCGCCATCCCACTCGCGAGTTTCATATTCGAGGCCGGACAGTGGACGACCCCAGTTTGGCGCTCGGCCAACAGGCCGATCTCGGCGTCAGAGAGGTGGACTCCGTGGGCAATGAAGTCCGAGGCATCAAGCAACCCGAGGTCGGTCGCGTACGCGAGCGGATCCTCGTCATACTCCTCGACAATCGGATCAACCTCGTCGGTCGTCTCGTTGGCATGAAGATGGACCGGCACTCCCGCCTCGCGAGCTTCCGGAACGAACTCCCGGTAGTATGACTCGTCGACGGTTGTGAGACTATGCGGCATGAACGCGGTACTAATCCGGCCGTCGGCGGCCCCGTCATATCTGCGGGCGAACTCCAGGCTGGTTTCGAGTTCAGCCGTTGCATCCGCCTCGTCTTTGCCGACGGTCACCGCCCCGTACCCCAGTCGGGCGCGAAGTCCTGCTTCGGTGACGGCCTCGGCCACCTCGTCCATATGAAAGTACATATCGACAAGTGCCGTCGTTCCCGAGCGAATCATCTCAACGAGTCCGAGCTCGGCGCCAGCCCGGACGTCGGCGGGTTCGAGGGCCGCCTCAACGGGCCAGATGTCCTCGCGAAGCCATCGATCAAGTGGCTTGTCGTCAGCACTCCCACGGAACAGCGTCATCGCGACGTGAGTGTGGGCATTGACGAGACCAGGAATCACGATTGCGCCGCTAGCATCAAGATGCCGATCGGCACCGGTGGCATCCCCGATCGCCTCAATCGTTCCGTCTTCGATATACACATCAGCGCGCTCGGTGCTCATATCCGGGCGGAGTACACGCCCGTGTTCAATGAGGAGCGACATACACCGGGTTCGATAAGGACAACTAAAAGTCCGGCTTCCGCGATCAGCGATCGGCTGTCACGCGACGGATCTCTGCGACGGACGCGTCTGTTTTGAAGGCCGTCCCGGAGTAGTGGGCCCGCGATGCGGCGTATCCGGCCTCGCGAAGCGCCTCAAGGACGGTATCCATGGCACTAGCCGGTCGCCCCCACGCCTTACACAGCCGGTGGTGATCATAGTGCGTCGGCTGATCGAGTTCGTTTGCAACCGTATCGGCCAGCGAGCGCGCCTGTTCGGCCTGATCCATCTCGTCGGAAACCGCCGCTTCCACGGCTGTCGCAAACGCTGACTCGCGGATCGGACCGAGCCAAAGCGGCCCGGCGACAAGCGGACTGGACGCCCCACAGTTTGGACAATGATCGGGCGGAGCTGCGATACGGCCGGACTCGGAGTCACGATAGAGACACTCCTGGCAGTGATAGAGATACCCGAGGTGCTCAAGCGCCTCGTTGGCAACCCGCGCGCCGTCCCTGAGTTCGAGATACGTGCGGACGTAGTGACGACTGGCGTGTGAGAACAGCGGTGTTGCCGCACGGTCGTACCGGGCGGCGGTCCGAACGAGTGCTCCCAGAAGGATCCGCAGCCCCATTTCGGGGTGGTACTCGGTGTTCCGTGGAACCGCGTCGTATCGACGTTTGCCTGCCGCAAAGTGTGCCCCACAGAGCGGGGCGGTGTCCGTGGCGGTGAGACAGACCAGATCGCGCGCCGAGGCGAGGGCGCTGTCGGCGAAAGGGATCGGTGAGCCATACGGATCGATGTCGATCACGTCGTAGGTTGAGGCGTGGATATGAGCGTTGGCGTCGGCTTGGATGACCTCACCCTCAAGATCGTTCTGTGTGAGGTTGTGTCGGCAGGACGCGACGGCCTCGTCGTCGCGGTCACACAGCGTGACAGACCAGTCATCGGCTGCTGCCCGGAGCCCGCGAACGCCGCTTGCGGCCATCGCATCGAGATACCGCTCGGCACGGGGCTCGCGATCGCGGTAGGCCCGCAGGACGGCGATCGTGAGATCCCGGTTGAGCACCTGATTCGGGTTGTAAAAGACATCCTCTTCGATTTCCTCTTCGGAGGTGCCCGGTATCGTGAGGGTGACCCGCCCTTCCCGAATCTCCATGCCATAGCTGGAGGACTCGGAGCCAAAAGTCGTCCGAACCAGTTTTGTCGGACGATATCGAAAGGCTGGTCGTGTCAAACGCAGCCGGAGACGACTGGCGTCACCAACTGGCCGAAGAAGGGACGCTTACTCCGGCAATCACCGAGGCGATTCTCGCCGCTCACGGGACCCGAGGGCGAAAGGCAATCGACGCTGTCGCCGAACGCCGAGTCAAACGCTATCAGGATTTCACCGTCGTCGTCGGCTACACCGACGAGTACATCGTTGAGGACGGCAGCTGCACCTGCAAGGACGCACAGTATAACCTCGACCCAGAGGACGATGAGGCGCTGTGCTGGCACGCACTAGCGGTAGCAATTGCCGAGCGGATCGACGCCGTTGACCACCACGACATGTGGTACGCCGACGTCAAGGAGTTCCTATGATCTCGGGGATACGCCAGAGCGCACCCGATCCGCTTGTTACGTGCTACTCTGTACTCGTGGTCGTTGCGTCCGCATCCTCGGTGTATAATTCGTAGCCGTCCTGTGCGACCTTTTCCGCAAGAACGGCGCATTTGACGCGCATCGGTGAAATGTCGACGCCAAGGAGATCGAGAACATCGTCTCGATCCATCTCAAGTAGCTCCTCGACGGCCATCCCCTGGAGCGTTTCCGTAAGCATCGAGGCGGAGGCAAGGCTGATCGCACAGCCATCCCCAGTGAAGGCAACCTCCTCGATGACCTCGTTGTCGTCATCGAGTGCGATATCCATCCGGATCTCGTCGCCACACATCGGATTCTCACCCACGTGCGTGAAGGTAGGATCCTCAAGTTCCCCGTAGTTGCGAGGGTGTTTGTAGTGATCAAGGATCTGCTCGCGATACATATCAGAGCCCATGGGTCGTTAACGATAGTACGGGCGAGCCCGGAAAAAGGGTTCCGCACGGGGGAGTGTTGTGACTCGACGCGAGCGGTACGAAAAAATCCCGACAGAATCGTCGCCGGATTACAGGTCGCGCGGCTGGACGGTCTTGCGACCGTTGGCTTCCGCTCGATCGGCAGCCTCGGCGAGGAGGTCCGACACTTCCGCGTCGAGTGCCTCGTAGAAGTCCGAGGCAACGTTCTTGTCGTCGAGCGCTTCCTTAACCGCCGCTTTGACGATGAGATCTGCCATACACGCACGAATTTCTGCGCACCTGTTATAAGGCTTCTTGTATCAGGCCGCGTTCGGGCCTCTATTCCGGGATTTAGACTCCCCCGTGCGACAGAGACGGTCGTCGTGTGTCAGGGCGACGAACAGTCGGTCGTTCAGAGGCGGCTTTAAGTTATACACCCAAAACATAAGGGGAGATTATCCGGCAATACCTCCCTCCAGATTAATACGTAATATAGTGGGGATCATTCCCCCTGTTACCGGCCCACGAACTGCCGGACATCAACTATGCCAAGCTGTGATCACTGTGGTTCGCACGTTTCCGAACGATTTGCTCGCGTCTTCGCAGACGAACACGGTCGTCTCGGCGCCTGCCCGGACTGCTCGGCAAACGCCGGGATTGCGGAGGTGGCTCGTCACCGAATCAACGATCGCCGGCCGCAGTAGTCTCCTTGTTGAAGCGGCCGGAGTTGGTCCGACTCGTGGGTGCAATACTGCGATGAGTCATGCTGCTGTCGGCACCCCTTAGTACGTCCATCGTCGTATCGGGAGCATGGAACGTGAACGGTCACGAGAACTCTATGACCGCGCACTCTCGGTGCTGCCTGGGGGAGTCAACTCCGCTGTCCGGGCCGCCACAGAGCCGTATCCGTACTTCGTCCAGCGAGGCGACGGCGGACACGTGATCGACGCCGACGGCGAACGCTATATCGACTGGGTAATGGGGCTTGGACCACTGTTGTACGGCCACGACCTCCCCGAACCGGTTGCCGCCGCGATCCAGTCGAACATGAGTGCCGGACCAATGTTCGGTCTGCCAACGGAAATTGAGGTCGAACACGCCGAGTTCGTTACCCGACACGTGCCGAGCGTCGAGATGCTTCGGTTCGTCAACTCCGGCACCGAGGC
>CAZFMU010000093.1:0-7332 GCA_964520165.1 uncultured Salinarchaeum sp.
TCGGCGGGTGTCGTATCGCGCTTGAAATCGAGCGTTTCGTTGCGGATGCCATAGAGTAGGGCCGTCGCCACTGCCTCGCTGACCTTCATGTCGAACTCTTGGACGTACTTGGTCAGGATGGTCGACGTCGAGGACATACTCGGGCGGACGTCGCTGAAGGCCACGTCGACGTCCTCCTCCGGTTCGTGGTGATCGATGAGGATGTCAATTTCCGACTCAAGACTGTCGGCCTTGGCGTAATCGACCAGCGCGATCGTGTCGTACTCGTTGCGGTTGACCTCGTCCCAGTCGAGTAACTCCAGTCCGAGCAGGTTCACGAACGCCCGGTTCTCCTGGTGGCCGAGTCCGCCCTCATAGAGGATGTCCGCGTCAACCCCGAGATGCTCGGCAATCTCGACGAGCGCGGCCGCCGACGCGATCGAGTCGGGATCGGGATTGTTGCGCGTGAGAATCCCGAGGCGGCCGGTCGTGCCGGTGATCACCTCCGAGAGCTGTGCCGTCTTGTGTTCGAGTTCGCCCGACTCAAGCGACCGGAGTGCGTACTCGGCGATGACCTCGGCGGAGGTAATGACGACGTCCGCGCCGGCAGCTTCGAGTTCATCACTTGAGACGGGGTCGTTTGCCCGGACAACGATGAACGGCTTCTCGCTCTCGGCGCGGATATTCGAGACGGCCGTCGCGTTGGTCTCGGTATCGGCGGCCATAATCAGGATGACATCCCGGTCGGCCAGATCCGCGGCCAGTTCCGGATCGGTCATGTCACCCTGTTTCGCGTTGAGGTCCTGATCTCGGAGTGTCTCGACGCGGCTCGCGTCCTGTTCGACGATGAGCACGTCCTTGCCCTGCTCTGTCAGCCGCTCGGCGACGGTGAACCCCACACTCCCACACCCAAGGATTGCGTAAGACGCCATAGCCGCCACCGCTACCCCGCGACTCATAGTACGAGGGTTGTACCTGCGCATGGTACTTAACGACCGGGGAATCGCCTGCCGCTCCGCTCCGGTGTCTGTTACTCTTAGCCGATCGGATCGCACCGCGAAGGAAACCTATTTGGGTGCGCCTCGTCAACGGAAAGCTGCTTGGGCCGGTAGCTCAGTCAGGCAGAGCGACGGACTCTTAATCCGTCGGTCGGGGGTTCAAATCCCTCCCGGCCCGCTCACGCATCCTCGGGACTGTAATTTGGCGCCTCGTCAGTGATGACGACATCGTGGGCGTGGCTCTCGCGTTGGCCCGCCGCGGAGACCCGCACGAACTCCGCCCGCTCTTTGAACGCCGGAATCGTCTCGGCGCCAACGTAGCCCATCCCCGACTGCATCCCGCCGGTGAGCTGGTGAAGCTCGCTCGATAGGCTTCCCTTGTAGGGGGTAGCCGCTTCGACGCCTTCGGGAACGAACTCTTCGTCGTCGGAGATGTCCTTGAGATACCGGTTCTCGTCACCTTCGCCGGACTTCATTGCCCCGACAGAGCCCATCCCTCGGTACTGTTTGTACTTCTTGCCGTTCATCGTCACCACCCGACCGGGTGCCTCGTCCGTTCCTGCGAGGTATGAGCCGAGCATCACCGCGTCGGCGCCGGCAGCGATCGCCTTGATTGCGTCACCGGAGTAGCGGATCCCGCCATCGGCGATCACCGGTACGTCGTGCTCGGCGGCTACGTCGGCCACCTGGGCGACAGCGGTGATCTGGGGCATTCCCGCCCCGGTGACGACGCGCGTGGTGCAGATCGATCCGGGCCCGATCCCAACCTTGAGCCCATCGGCGAAGTCGACCATGTCGGCGGCGGCCTCGCGTGTGCCGATGTTCCCGACGACAACGTCCGCGTCGACGCTTGCGGTGATGTCCTTGGCGCTCTCGATGACGTTCTCGTTGTGGGCGTGTGCACAGTCGATGAACAGCACGTCGACCCCCGCCTCGTCGGCGCGGGTCGCCCGCTCGACCTCGAACGGTCCCACCGCGGCTCCTACCCGGAGTCGGCCCTGATCATCACGGATCGCCTGGCCATATTCCTCGCGTTCAAGGACGCGTTCCATGGTCACCAGTCCGATTAGGCGGTCGGACTCGTCGACGACCGGCACGCGCTCAATCTTGTGGTCGTACATCAACTCGAAGGCCTCCCGCGGGGTGACGTCCTGGGGAGCGGTGATGACCTCGTCGGTCATTGCCGCCTCGACGGGATCGGACTCGCCAACTTCGAGGTGGGGCCGGACGTCCGTTCCGGAGATGATGCCGAGAACCCGGTCCTCCTCATCGACGACCGGGGCGCCGCCGATGCCCTCCTGGTTCATCATCGCGTCGACCGCCCGAACCGACTGATCCGGACTGGCTGTCACGACATCTTCGCGGTCGATCACGAGATCGTCGGCCCGTTTGACCTTCTCGATCGCCTCGACGGTCCAGTCGATATCCCGGTTGCGGTGTAGCACCCCGAGCCCTCCCTCGCGGGCCATTGCGATGGCCATCTCCGCCTCGGTAACGGTATCCATCGCGGCCGACAGCACCGGCACGTTCAACTCGACGTTCTGTGAGACCCGCGAGGAGAGATCAGCCTCGTCGGGTTCGATCGCACTGCGCTGTGGTCGGAGTAAGACGTCGTCGAAGGTTAGCGCCTCTGGAACGTCCAATTTCTTCGAAAACGGCGTGTCGCCCGATCCGGCGCCGGATACGTGATTCGCCATGTAATCGGTCCGCCGCGGGTCCACAAAAACGTTGTGTGACGGCTTATAACGTCCACCGCAACAGCACGCCCTCATCGAGTCGCTCGACCGACTCGAGGGTGGCCCGCGGGAACGACTCGACGAACCCCTCGCCGTCGGCGAGCGTCGGTGCGTCGCGTCCACCGATGAGCATCGGTCCGATATACACCGATACCGTATCGACCAGCTCCGCTTCGAACAGCGAGAAGAGCAACTCGCCGCCCCCCTCAACGAGCAGTCGATCAATCCCTTCGGCTGACAGTGCGTCGAGTGCCGCCGATAGGTCGACACGCTCCGTACCGGCGGTGATGAGCGTCACGCCCCGTTCGGCGAGTGCGGCACGGCGATCTGCATCGATGGCCGTTGAGACGAGGAGATATGTCGGCGCCGTATCGTTGAGAATCCGCGCGTCAAGCGGCGTCCGTCCGGTTGAGTCGGCAACGACGCGTGCGGTGGGGGCTTCTCCTGGAGCCTCCAGGTGCGGATCGTCGGCGAGGACGGTTCCGACACCGACGAGAATCCCGTCACACTGCTCGCGGAGACGGTCGACGCGGTCGAAGTCGGCCGGCCCGCTGATTTCGATTTGTTCGCGGCGACGCGAGGAGAGTTTGCCGTCGAGACTGACCGCCGCGTTGACGATAACCTCCATGCCCGGACTGTGTGCCGGGCGGATGAAAGCGTTTCCTGGCGTGCTTAGCAGTTGTCGCGAATACGATTGCTTTAGGAGGCTGATTCGGGCGGCCGTTCCGGTCCCGGTGGTGCACGGGCGACCTCGTAGTCGTCGCCGTCGACGCCGATGATGGCCCACTCGTAATCAGGATCGTGCTCGCGGAGTTGCTGCCGGAGTGGTCTGACCTTCGACTGTGGCGTGACAAAACACCGGAGCGGTCCGGCCTCCGGTACCCGGTCGCCTGTCCGCATTGGTGTCACGTAGACGACCTTCCAGTCACGCTCTGCTCGAACATCACCGCCCTCTTCGATGACGGTGTATCCGAGCTGGTCGAAGATCGATTTCGCCCGTTCGGTGAGTTCCGGGTCCGACTGTCTCATTCCCTGACCGTGTGATTATCTCTCACACATCATAATAAATCTTCACCTCATCTTGACGGGACTCGACAATCGTCAGGGGAGGTCCTCGATCTGGCGGAGCCGCGCCGTTACCGACGCGGGCGCCGCCGATGGGCCATCGCGGACGCGGTGGCCCGGACAGACGATGGGTAGGGGATTCTCCTGGAGTGCTGTTCGGACGGTCTCCTGGTCAGCTGTTTCCTCGGCATCCAAGCCGGGTGTCATCGTCGTGAGTCGCTCGACGGTCACCGACTGGCCGTAGGGAACCTTCCGGAGGGTCTCAAGAACGGTCCGGTGATCCGTCGGGACGGTCAGCCCGATCTCGACATCCCGAAAGTCGTCCTCCGCTCCCTCGAAGTACGCTATGAACCGATCAAGTAGGGCGTGTGTCTCGGTCGCGTCCGCCGCCGGCGTCTCCGGAAACTCGACGCTGATGAGCTTCCCGCTTGCGACGCCGATCTGGAGGGGGCGGTCGACCCCCTCGACCGGACAGGCGTAGATACCGGTGACAGCCATCAATCGATTATTTGGGTGGCAGACCAATAGACCTGCCGTCGCGGGGTCGAAACGCTCAGGACCCTCCCCACAGAAACCCCGGCCGTGATCGGGTGGCGAGTGAGTCTGATACGGAATGTAGGAGATCCATGAGCGTGCGCGTTGCCTGGCGCCGGAGCCTGGCGTTCAACGGGCTCGTTTTGCAGTACCTCGCCATCCCACTACTGTTTCCGTTGCTCCTCGCCATCTACTACGGTGAATCGACGATCCCCTTCGTCGTCACGATCGCTATCACCCTCGGTATCGGAACGGGACTGACCCGTCTCGACAGCGACGAGGATCTCCGGTCACGCGAGGCGTTTCTCTTAGTCGCCCTCGCATGGCTGTCGGTCGCGATCATCGGGGCCATCCCATTTATCATCGCTGACGCCGGTCCGCTCTCTCAGCCCGTCAATGCCCTCTTCGAGTCGATGAGCGGGCTGACGACCACCGGCGCTACCATTCTCCGGACCTTCGAGTACCCCCGGTCGATCATGATGTGGCGCCAGCTCATCCAGTGGCTGGGCGGCCTCGGGATCCTCGTCCTCGCGGTGGCCATCCTCTCGCGACTCTCCGTCGGTGGCGCCCAACTCATGGAGACCGAGTCACGAGCCCGCGAGCACACCGACCGGTTGACCCCTCACATCGCCGATACCGCTCGACTGATCGGATCGCTGTATCTCGGGCTCACGCTCTTGGCGATTGTTGTCCTCTACGGCCTCGGGGCGAGTGGAATCGCCCCCGAGATGACACTCTATAATGCCATTGCACACGCCTTCACCAGCGTTGGAACGGCGGGATTCTCTCCGGAGCCACTGAGCGCGGCGGCCTTCGCTCCAGCCGCGCAGTACGCGCTGATGGTTTTCATGACGCTTGGCTCGACAAACTTCGTGTTGCTGTATTTTCTTCTACGCGGTCGGTTCGGCCGCCTGCGAAAAAGCGAAGAACTCAGGTTTTATCTCGGGTCAATCGGCGTCCTTGCCGGCCTCGTCGTTGTGATCCTGTTTCTCGCCGGTCCGACCGACTCGATTGAGGCAACGATCCGGCATGGCCTGTTCAATGTCGTCTCGATTGTCACCACGACAGGCTATGCCAACGCCGATTACACCGAGTGGACGGCCTTCGCGCAGTTTTTCCTGTTCGTGGGGATGTTCCTCGGAGGGATGGCCGGTTCGACGACCTGTTCGATCAAGTCCCTGCGATGGCTGATGATTCTCAAGTCCTTCCGCCGTGATCTATTCACGGCTGTCCACCCGGAGGCTATCCGACCGGTGCGAATTGCTGGCGATCCCGTTGACGAGACGGCCATTCGTGACATCTACGGGTACGTCCTGTTGGCCATTATCGGCGTTGCTGTGACCACGACAGTCATCGCGGTTGACGGTGCCCGAGCGGATCTCTCGATCACCGCCTTTGATGCCCTTGGGGCGGCGGCGTCAACGTTTCTCAACATCGGTCCGGCGTTCGGTCCGGCCGGGCCGTTTGGCACCTACGATGTGTTCCCGACAACGACCAAAATCGCGATGGTGATCGCCATGTGGATCGGCCGGATCGAAATCTTCCCTGTGCTGGTGTTGCTGTCACCGGCCTACTGGCGGAGCTAGGACAGCGGCCGAAGCCAGACAACGGCAACCAACACGGCCAGAAACAGGTAGGCGCCACGAACAAGCAGCATCGTCGCGACTGTCGGTGGCCGCCGAAGCGCGAGTGCCGCAACCAGTCCGAAGACCACCGCCGCAACGGGAACGGCCGGTGGAAACGGCCCGACAATCCCTCCGACGAGCAACAGGCCTAATCCGGCCCCGAATAGTCCCATCGCAAGGCGACGTGCAGGTCGTCGACCGAGCACCACCGAGACGGTCCGCTTCTCGATCGATCGGTCGTACGCATAGTCCTGCTCGTCGTCGATGATCTTCACCCCGGTGAGCACGAGCAAGAAGACCGTCGCGAACCCCACAACACCGACAGAAAGCGTCCCGGACTGGACGTAGTGGCCACCGAGGATGGCGAGTGCGATGCCAAGGGGATACCCGAGCGTCGTCGTCACGGGATGGGTGTCGAACTGTGGGGCGTGGAGAAAGCCGATCGCCCACAGCGGGGCCGTGATCGCGACCGCTCCAAGCCCGCCCCATATTCCAAGGAGCAGGAGACAGCCACCGAACCCAAGGGCAGCACCGCCGATGGCGATCCATATGCCCCGTCGCGTCAGCGGGTGATCATCATCCTCCCCGCGCACGTAGAAGTCGACGTATCCGTCTTTTAGGTGAGCGGTATACACCGCGAGAAACACCGCTATCACGTGACCGGCAGCGACGCTGAGGTCCCACGCGGCCCCCACTGCCGTTACCGCGCCGAATAGCGACGCGGCGACTGGCGGCAACATGAATACCGGATGGACCTGTGAGAGGAGGGCACGCAGGTCGGCCGTGGGGCCGGTTGCGTGCCGGGCGAACGCCATGGTCCTGAATGGGGCCGTGATGGCAAAACGGTTGTGCGCCTAACGGTTCGTGTCGGTGGTGGATCGCCTCCTGGAGGCGGCCGGATCCGGGCTGATATCGGCGTACTGGACCACCTGCCGTCCGAGCTCGCGCGTACGCTCGGCGAGGTCATCATCGGTGATGGTCCCCGACTCAACAACGGATCGAACGTTGGGGATCGCAACCTGATGCGGAAGCACCCACGCGTTGAGCGTCCGACAGACCGATCGAAGGTGCTCGAGTGCGGCGCCAGGGAAGCCCCCGCCGGCGACTGCCAACAGCCCGACGGTCGTCTCCTCGAACTCATCGAACCCGCAGTAATCAAGCGCTGTCTTGAGCGTCGAGGCGTATGACCCGTGGTATACCGGTGTTCCAAGCATGATCGCGTCGGCGGCACGCACGCGGGCGGTTAACGCCGGAGCGTCGCCTGCCTCGGGCTGGTCGCCGTCGTAGACCGGCAGCTCAAAGTTCCGCAAATCAAGCAGCTCTGTTGACCCACCTGCCTGCTCACTTTCCGCAAGGGCCTGTCCGAGCGCGGTTCGCGTGTGACTTCCATCGCGT
>CAZFMU010000094.1:0-7304 GCA_964520165.1 uncultured Salinarchaeum sp.
CCGGTGCGTACCAGGCACAGGTGGCGGAAATCGCGACCCGCCAGCGGACGCTCCTCGCCGTCGCGAACCGGACGAACGAGACCGTCAGCGGCCTGCCCGCCGAGCGGCTCGAAGAGCGTAATATCAACGCGACACGGATCCAGCGGCTGCAGGAGGAGGCAGCGCGTCTCGGTGGGCCAGAGGTCGCCGAGATCGCCCGGGGGATTGCCGGCCCGACGGTCGGTCCGCCGGACCGAACCGGTGAGCGGCCCGGGCCGCCGGGGGCAAACGAGACGACACCGCCGGCGAACGCATCACCAGGTGGGCCTCCGGCATCGGACGCGGGAACAGCAAATAAGACGGGAGAGGCCGCCGAGTCACCGAACACATCACCTAGTGGACCGCCGACCGAGCGTCCGGACCGACCATCGGACGGTGACCGGGGGCCAGGGAGCGACACACGGCCGTCAGGAGAGACCGATCCTGGGCCGCCCTGATCGCCAACGAGACGATGTCACACTACGTGTACGTGCTTGAGTGCGCTGATGGCACCTACTACACAGGGTACACGACCGACGTCGAGCGGCGGGTCGCCGAGCACAACGCCGGCGAGGGGGCAAAGTACACCCGCGGTCGGACGCCGGTTGAAGTGGTACACACCGAGGCCTTCTCGGATCGCTCGACAGCGATGCAGCGCGAACACGAGATCAAGTCGCTTCGACGCGCGGAGAAGGAAGCACTCGTCGAGTGACCGTCGCCCCGGTATTTTTGATGCGGGCCCACGCAGCATCGCCTATGGAGGTCTCCTTCGGGACCGACGGCTGGCGGGCACAGCAGACGGCGATCACGGACGACCGGCTCCGCGCCGTTGCTGGTGGCGTGACGCGGGTACTCGACGAACCGGGACCGCTCGCGATCGGATATGACGCCCGGGCGAACGCCACCGACTACGCCGAGACCCTGGCGGACGCGGTCGCCGAGACCGGCCGGGATGTCCTCTTGACGGACCGGGACTGCCCGACGCCGGCGCTGGCGACGGCCATTGGTCGTGAGGACTGTGCGGGCGGGCTAATGGTCACCGCCTCACACAATCCGCCGGAGTACTGCGGCGTGAAGTTCATTCCGGCAGATGGCGCGCCGGCCCCGACCGACGTGACCGACGCCATCGAGGCCCATCTCGGCGAGCCAACGAAAGCAGCAACGCCGGGGGCAGTCGACACCGTCGATCTGATCGATCCATACATCGGGACGGTCTGTGAGCGCGTTGACGCGGATCTATCGGGGCTGACGGTCGCCTACGACGCGATGCACGGCAGCGGCCGCGGCGTGACCGACCGCGTTCTCAGGACGCTCGGCGCGGACGTCGAACGGCTGCGGTGTGAGCGCGACCCCGACTTCGGCGGTGGCGCACCGAATCCGACGTCGGAGCGGCTTGAGACACTGCAGGCGCGCGTTAACGAAGATGCGTGTGCGCTCGGATTGGCGACCGACGGCGATGCCGATCGGGTGACGGTCGTCACGCCAACAGGAGTCATCGGCGCGAACCAGCTGTTCGCCGCGTTGTACGACTGGCTACTAGAGACCCACCAGGGGCCGGCGGTCCGAACCGTCTCAACGACAGCGCTGATCGACCGGATCGCCCGCGATCACGGGGCGTCGGTCATCGAGACGCCGGTCGGATTCAAGCACGTCGCCGCGGCGATGCGCAAGCATGACGCGTTGATGGGCGGCGAGGAGAGCGGCGGATTCACCGTTCGCGGGCACCTCCCGAACAAGGACGGCTCATTTATCGGCGCGCTGGCCGCCGCGGCAACGGTCGAGACACCGCTTGCGGACCGGCTTGACCGCATCGCCGAGACCTACGGGCGGCGACACAGCGGCCGGGTGAGCGTCGACTGCCCGGACGCCGAGAAGGACGCGGCCATGGCCGCCGTTGAGACCACGGCGCCGGCGACACTCGACGGCGAGGCCGTTGTCGAGACCAACGCGATCGACGGGGTGAAGCTGATTCTTGCGTCCGACGACTGGGTGCTCATCCGACCCAGCGGGACCGAGCCCAAGCTCCGGATTTACGCGGAGGCCGACACCGCCGACCGTCGCGATCGGCTGCTTGCGGCCGGTCAGACGCTGGTCGCGGAGGCAAGAGAGCCCCAGTAGCGACCGTCCTCGGTCCGGGTGGCGTCGAAGCCGACCGACGCCCAGAAGGCGCGCACCCTCGGTGCGTACCGTGCTGTCAGCGGCATCCACCGATCGGCCGCCGCGTCGATCAGCGCCGTTCCAATGCCCAGGTCGCGCTGGGCGCGACGAACAGCGATCGCGACGATATGCGCGCCACCATCAAGCGGCGTGTCATCGCGATCCCGGGCGGGCGGTGTGAGGACGATCGTCCCGACCGGACGGCGGCGTCGCGCGAGGAGGACCGTACCGGCCGCAAGGCACTCGGGCAGGGCCACGTCGGTCACCGAGAGAGCAGCAGCGTCGATCAGCCGACGGACGGCCAGTCGGTCGGCAGGCGTCGCGACGGCGATGTCGAGAGGCCGATCGGCTGTCATCCGCCTTTGACCAGCCGGAGGACCGTCACCGTCGTCGTGTCGACGGCGTCGGTATCCGGAACGGGACGGCCATCGACCAGCACCGTTGCCTCCTGCGGAGAGAGATCAACTGCCTGGAGAACGTCGGCGTAGGTGGCGTCGGCAGCGAGCTCAACGCGCTCGGTGTGATCACCCTTGATGTCGACGGTGACGTGCATGGACTCGTAGCTACTGATGTGTGGCTGTCGGGAGCAAAAAGTCACGCCGTTCACCGCGGCCGGGCAGGCTCACACAAGCAGGTGCAGGTATCGGACGAGCGAGCCGTGAACGCGTCGTCGGGCAACGACAGAGACCGACCAGCCAGCATCCCGGGCCGCCTCGGCCCACGAGCGGTCGGCGATGAGGACGCCACGGGGGGCCACCCGCCGGAGCTCGGTGAGCGCCGACGCGACCAGGCTGGTGGCGTCGGTCGCCGCAATGGCCGACTGCCGGCCGTAGGGCACGTCGACGACGAATCCATCAACGCTGTCCGCCGCGAGTGGGAGGCGGGCCGCATCGCCACACACGAGCTCGCCCTGCCAGTCGTCGACGGCGTCTGTCAGGTTCTCGCGGGTGCCGGTGACCATCCGGCGATCGGCATCGACACCGAGAACCGACGCCCCGATCAGGCCGGCCTCGATGAGCGTCCCACCGGTGCCACACATGGGATCAAGGAGACGCCGGCCGGGGCGCGCGCCGGCGAGGATAACACACGCACGTGCGAGCAGCGGGTCCATGCTCCCGGGCTGGAAAAACGGCCGTTCGGTCGGAGCACGCTGGGCGAAGCTCCGCTCACCGCGAACGGAGGTCCACCCCAGCGCACAGAAGCTCTCGGTGGGGTCGGTATCGACCGCTCCGGCGGCGACAGGGTCAAGCGGGTCTGTGGGGTCGGCGGCGGGATCACGCCCGAGGTCACCGGCGGCACACAGCGCCCGGAGTTCGTGATCGGGATCCTCAAGATCGATGGTGAATCCACGGTCAACGAGGACGGCACCGAGCGCGCGTTCGATCGCCTGGGTGTCGACGCCGGCGGTCGCACGGACGTCGCGAGCACGAACCGCTACCGTCCCCGACGAGATGTTGAGGTCGGCGGACCGCAGAAGAGCACTCGCGCTGTCGGGATCGGCGTCACTCCAGCCGAGCAGCCGGCCGGCGGCGCGCGTGAAGGCGGCGTTGGCAACGCCCGTGGTGTCGATCGCCCGGGCAGTGGCAATGCCCGGCGCCCGCACCTGGAGACCACTGCTCACCGCGGTCGCCTCAAGAGCGGCAAAGATGTCGGCCTCGCCAGCGAGTTCCAGCCAGTACACGACGGGAGGAGGGTCGGCCGGCGCAAAACCGTGGCGGTCCGGCCGGGGCTTTTGTACGAACGGCGCCCAGGGCGGGGCATGAGTTCGGATCGACTGGACACCTTTGACTCGCGGCGCTCGACGGTCTACGGGCCGACGGGGGCCGTCGCAACCAGCCAGCCGCTGGCGACGCAGGCGGGGATGGACGCACTGGTAGCCGGGGGCAACGCCTTCGACGCGGCTGTCACGGCGGCGGCAACGCAGGCGGTCGTCGAGCCGATGTCGACAGGGATCGGCGGCGATGCCTTCGCGCTGTACCGGCAGGCCGACGGGACGGTCGGGGCGTTACGGGCCTGTGGCGGAGCACCAGCGGCAGCGACCCGCGAGACCGTCCGGGCGGCCGTTGACGGCGACCGGATGCCGACAACCGGCGCGCACACGATTACCGTGCCGGGGGCGGTTCGGGGGTGGGAGCAGACGCTTGCGCGCTTTGGCGAGCGTTCACTGGCGGACGCACTGGCGCCGGCGATTGCGTACGCCCGGGAGGGCTTTCCGGTGACGCCGGTGATCGCCGACGCCTGGGGGCGAGCGAGTGACCGACTCTACGGGGCTCGGGCTGAGGAGTACCGCCCGCAGGGGGGCGCACCCACGCCGGGAACGACCGTCCGGCTACCGTCGTTGGGCGAGACACTGGCGCAGCTCGCCTCCGAGGGCGCCGACGCCTTCTACGAAGGGGAGATCGCGGAGACGATTGCAGCGGCGGTCCAGCGCCACGGCGGGACGCTACGCGTCGATGATCTGGCGGAGTTCACCGTGGAGGAACCGGAGCCGATCACGACGACCTACCAGGGGGCGACCGTCTACGAGCTGCCGGCGAACAACCAGGGGCCGATCGCGATCGAGGCGCTGAACATCGCCGCGGAACTCGACGCCGGAGCGCATCCACCGGGATCAGTCGAGCGGACCCACCGGCTGATCGCGGCGATGAAACGGGCCTTCCACGACGGCCACCGGTACATCACCGATCCGGCGTACGCGTCGATCCCGCCGTTGACCAGCCGGGACTGGGCGAGACGGCGGGCGGCGGACGTGACCGACCGAGCGCAGTCGGTGCGCTACGCGACGCGCCAGGAGGAGTCCGATACGGTGTTGATCACGGCGGCGGACGCGGCGGGCAACGTGGTGTCGTACATCAACTCGCTCTTTTCGGCCTTCGGGTCGGGGCTGGTCGCCGGCGACACGGGCGTGATCCTACAGAACCGCGGGGCGTCGTTCAGTCTCGACCCCACTCACCCGAACCGGCTGGCGCCGGGCAAGCGGCCGTTTCACACGCTGATTCCGGGGGTTCTCAGGCGGGACGCCGAGGACTGGCTGGCCTTCGGTGTGATGGGCGGACACATGCAACCCCAGGGCCACCTCCAGGTGCTGTCGGCGCTGCTTGATGACGGGGCGTCGCTGCAGGCGGCCCTCGATCGGCCGCGGTGGCGTTACTGGTCGGACGGCTCGCTCGCCGTCGAGCCACACGTCTCCGAGACGCTCGTCTCGGGGCTGGCCGACCGGGGCCACGACGTACAGGAGGCCTCGCCGCGGCACTTCGGCGGCGGCCAGCTGGCGCGCTGGCGAGGGGATCACGTGGCGGCCGCAACGGAGCCCAGAAAGGACGGCACCGCACAGGTGCGATAGGCGGACTTACCTGTTGTCGGTGAGGAGGATATGCATGCGACAGTTCGTGGTGGTCGGCCACGAGGCGCCGACCGAGCCGTCGTTTTCCCTTGACAACCTCGGCGGGGCCGGGCGGCTGGATCTGCTCTGTCGGTGTCTGAACAGCGCGCTGTTCGTCTCGCATGGCATCCGCGAGGATGTCCGGGTGCATCTCGTGCTGTCGGACACGTACACGCTGTCGGTCGACGGGGAGACGGTCCGACAGGTACACCCCGACGAGCGCTCGATTGCCGCGCGGGTTCGGGAGGCCCTTGAGGCGGCGGAGCTGGCAATCGGCCACCAACCGGCCGAGCCGGCGCCGGGGATCGCGCTCTACCGGATGGGCCTGGCAGCGACGCTTGAGCGGCTGGCGACATCGGGCACGCTCGTCACGCTCGATCCGGCGGGCACGCCCGTGGTGGCGGCCAGCCTGCCGGAGGCCCCGATCTTCGTGCTCTCGGATCACCAGCCGTTTGCGGAGGACGAACGGGCGCTATTGGCCGATCGGGATGCCCAGGCGGTCAGTCTGGGGCCGCGGGCGATCCATGCCGACGACGCGATCGCGATCGCGCATAACGCGCTCGATACCGACGGCTTCCAGCAGTACTGAGTCGGAAGCACAACGATTAAACGAGCCACCGGCGTTGGCTCTAATGCGGGCCGGTGGGGTAGCTTGGTATCCTTCGGCCTTCGGGTGGCCGTAACCGCAGTTCGAATCTGCGCCGGCCCATACCCTCCTTGATACGTTTGGGAGGTCCACTGACACAGACCCCCGTACTCCCACCAATTCTTCCGCGTTTGCACTCGCTCATCTTCCCACTCTAATCAATTACCCGCCACACAGCACGCGCTCAATCAGCGAATAAGCGATAAGTATGCTGTATTTGGTATATCGTCGCTGGGGGGATTCACCAGAAGATAGTGCAGGACTCAAGAGTGGTTCTGCATGAGCCGGGCGCGCTCTACTGGCGTCCGGCAAGAACCCGGACCAATTGACATTGATTCCCTGCGCGGACTGCCCGTGGGGGGAGCACGGCCGTCTATCGAGTTCTCGACCCGCGCTTCGACGTTACAACGACATCGGCACTGCGCATCCCTCCTGACGGGCCCCATACAAGAGCAGCCGCAGTTCTAGGCGAAGCTTCAATCAGGCCCTTGAGTGAAAGCTCGAAGAATGGGTCGTCAATATTCTCCGCTGAGGCAAGGTGCCACATGAGGCGGATCCGTCGACGTTTGTCGAGGATGATGTCTTCGATGTGAGTACGTCGACCCGGCGCATCGCGATGCCGTCGAATCCGTTGCGAGAGATAAAAGCCAAACAAGAGCACTTGGTGGCATCGGTCGTCGCTAATCTTGATCCGACGGCCGGCGAAGTCCTCTGAGAGCTGGCACCAGACGGGGAACAACACTACGAGGAGCTGGCAGAAGCAGCGGGCCGGTCGACGTTGACGATCTACCGAGCGCTGAACCGGCTCGGCGCTGTGGTTCGTCAGACAGAGATGGTATTCACCGGCTGGCCAGCCACCAGATCCGGAAGGAAGTCCTCTCGATTGTCGATCAACTTGAGGAACTTGGCCGTCCGGCAGGGTCACGGATTGAATCGTTGTTGAGCGTTGATTTTCGTGGGTCCGCCGGAAGTGCGCTTGATCGGTGGGTGACGAAGTACGATGTGGAACTACTGGGCGACGAGATCGACGAGGCGACGCTTGCAAATCGCCGCTCGTGATACCAGAGATAGATGCCAATCAGTCGGCTTGCTCAATTGCCG
>CAZFMU010000095.1:0-7288 GCA_964520165.1 uncultured Salinarchaeum sp.
GGCATGCTAGAAGTCGGCGTTGTATGGCATTGCCTCACACCGGTGGGGGCAGATGACGCCTGTGGTGAGGTGTAACGAGCGGTAGGTGTTCTGCTGGCGCGATCACGCTGGCCATGGCCACGGACTAGAGGAGACAAAGTGGGATGATGCGGAGGCAGTCGTTGAGGCGTCGATCGAGCTCCAACGCAAGCTGTTGTCGGGCTACGGCGGCAACGAGGAGGTTGATGAGACGACCTTCGAGGAGGCAATGGATCCGCAACACGTCGCCATCTCGCTTGACGGTGAGCCAACGCTTTATCCGTATCTCCCGGAGCTGATCGAGGCGTACCACGAGCGAGACATCACGACGTTTCTCGTCTCGAACGGAACGCGACCCACGGTGCTCGCAGAGTGTGATCCAACTCAGTTGTACGTCTCGGTCGATGCGCCGGACCGCGACACCTACAACGAGGTCGTCCAGCCGATGGTTGAGGACGGGTGGGATCGACTCATGGACTCGCTGGACGTGATGGCCAAGACCGACACCCGCACGACGATCCGGACGACTCTAGTCGAGGGTCACAACGATCACGATGCGGCGGGCTACGCACGGCTGTTCGAGCGTGCCGATCCCGATTTCATCGAGCTAAAGGCGTATATGCACGTCGGACGATCGCGCGAGCGCCTTGATCGATCGGCGATGCCTGACCACGATCGGGTGGTTGCATTCGCAAAGGCCGTCCAAGAGCATCTACCGGCGTTCGACGTCATGAAGGCCTCGCCGCCGTCGCGGGTGGTCTTGCTCGCCCGCGAAGAGGCCACACAGATCGATGGACTCGATGCGTGAGTACTCACCCGCCGTAGGTTTCCTCAAGATAGGCGACGATGTCGTCGCTCTCGGACATGCCGGTGACATCGTTAGCTGGATCGACTAACACGGGGACCCCGGTCTGCCCCGAGATACGCTTCACCTCGTCACGACTCGCGTGGGCAGCCGGGACCTGCCGGGACTCGTATTCGAGGTCAAGGGCATCGAGCGTACGGGAGACCTTACGACAGTACGGACAGCCAGGCAGCTCGTACAGAATCAGCGACTCGGACATTCACCCCTGTTAGGGAAGGCGAATAAATCAGGGTGTCGCCGTCACAGGAAGGTTGGTTCGATCCGTCGTTGCTCAATCTCCAGCTCAAGGTGGTCGTAGAAGGTCTCTGGATCGACATCGTAGGTCTGTTGTTCCTGTCGATCACGGACAGAGATCGTTTCGGCAGACTCCTCGTCGTCACCGACAATGACCTGGTACGGCACTCGATCCTCGTGCGCGCCGCGGATCTTGCGCTCGACGGTCGCATCGCGATCGTTGACGCTGACCCGAATCCCGCGATCCTCCAGTTCGGCGGCAACCGACTCGGCGTACGCGAGGTTCTCGTCGGTGATTGGCAACACCCGGACCTGTTCGGGGGCAAGCCACGGCGGGAACTTACCCTCGAAGTGCTCGATGAGCACCATGAAAAAGCGCTCGTAGCTGCCGTACAGCGCCCGATGAATCATGACGGGCCGGTGGGTCTCGTTATCGGCACCGACGTACTCAAGATCGAAGCGCTCGGGCATATTGAAATCGAGTTGGACCGTCGGTCCATCCCACTCACGGCCGATGGCATCCTCAAAGGCGAAGTCGATCTTCGGCCCGTAGAAGGCACCGTCACCGGCCTCAAGTTCGTAGTCCATCTCGCGGGCTTCAAGCACTGACCGGAGCTGTGACTCGGCCTGCTCCCAGATGGCATCGGAGCCGACTGACTTCTCCGGGCGGGTGGCCAGCGCAATCTCGTAATCCAGCCCGAAGGTATCAAGGACGGTATCGATCATGTCGAGGATGCGCTCAACCTCGTCGTCGATGCTGTCGGGCGTGACAAAGAGGTGGCCGTCGTCGATCGTGAACGCCCAGACCCGCGAGAGCCCCGAGAGTTCTCCACGTTGTTCTTTTCGGTAGACCTTCCCGTCCTCGGCGTACCGCACCGGGAGATCGCGGTAGCTCCAGGACTGGTTCTCGAAGATCGCCGCGTGACCGGGACAGTTCATCGGTTTGAGGCCGTACTCGTCGTCACCGACCTCAAAGAGGAACATGTCGTCGGCGTAGTTGTCGTAGTGTCCGGACTCCTTCCAGAGTTCGGTCTTGAAGAGGTGCGGCGTCTCGACATACTCGTAGTCGTGGGCGGCGTTGATCTCCTCGACAAAGTCGGCCAGTTCCTTGAGCACGGTCTTGCCGTTGGGGTGATACAGCGGGAGCCCCGGACCAGTGACGTCCTGAATCGAGAAGAGATCCATCTCGGCACCGATTTTCCGGTGATCGCGACGCTCGGCCTCACGCCGCCGCTCACGGAAGGCCGCAAGTTCATCCTCGGTCTCGAAGGCCGTCCCGTAGATCCGGGTCAGCATGGCATTGTCCTCGTCGCCGCGCCAGTACGCGCCGGCGATCTCAAGGAGATCAACCGCACCGATCTCGCCCGTCGAGTCGACGTGAGGACCCTTACAGAGGTCAGACCAGTCGCCCTGGTGGTACATCGAGACGGTATCATTCTCCTGGGCGAACTCATCGAGCAGCTCAAGTTTGTAGGGCTGGTCCGAAAGGCGCTCGCGAGCCTCCTCAATCGAGACCTCCTCGTACTCGATGTCGTAATCGGCCTCGATGATGGCGTCCATCTCCTCGCGCAGGGCCGGCAAGTCGTCCTGATCGATATCGAGGTTGTCGAAATCGTAGTAAAACCCCTCGTCGGTGGGCGGCCCGATCGCCAGCTCAACATCGTCGTAGTGTCGCTGGACGGCCTGGGCTAGACAGTGCGCCGCGGAGTGACGCATCACACGACGGTACTCCTCGGAGTCACTGGTCACAATCTCGATGTCGACCCCGTCGTCGGTCACTGGAATTTCTTTGCCGACGAGTTCGCCGTCGATGCGACCGCCGACCGTATCACGACCCAGCCCCGGGCCGATCTCGTAGGCGATCCCTTCAATGGTCGTACCGCGATCGACGGTCAGTTCCGATCCGTCGGGCAACACGACCGTGATCTCCTCCTGATGGGTAGCGTCTGGATTTGCCATGGGTACTAGTTGAGTGGTGGACCCGTCACTCGGCCGACGTAGCGTGGCGGCGAGGACGAGAAGAACGGTCGCAGGTGTCTATGGTTCACGTGTGGCCGGAGGCCGGCCTGTAAAACAGACACCTGCCATTGTGCGTCAACGTTCGGCAATCGGCGGCAAAAACGTTGTGATCGGGGCGGCTCAGGCAAGCCGCTCCGCAACACCCAGATCGGCCGCCAACTCGTTCAGCGCGTCTACCGCTGTCGCGGGCACCGGAACGCCATGTTCAACCCGATCAGCCGTCGTCTCGTGTTCGGGTTCACCGGGGAGTTTGGCGGTCGTGCCTCGGGCACCGGGACCAGGGGAATCGACCGGCGTTGCAGACCGAAGATGTGCAGCGAGCGCCTCGATGCGGGTCGTTAGCCGCGAGCGGTCGGTGAAAACTAGCGGGTCAAACACGAGGAACCACGCGGAGTTGTTGAACCACGGCGGGTCGTGCTCGCCGGCGACCAGCCCGTCGCCGGTGATCCCAGCAAACAACTCGATCATGGTCGCGATCCCGAAGCCCTTGTACCCGGCCGTCCGGCCACCGAGGGGCAACATCGCACCGGCGTCAGCCTCAACGTAGGCCTCGGGATCCCGAAGATGGCTGCCGTCGGCAGCGACCGTCCAGCCCTCGGGGATTGGCTCGTCGGCAGCGCGTTTTTCATAGATCTTACCGTTGGCTACCTGGCTGGTCGCCGCGTCATAGATCAGGTCGAACGGCAGCGCATCGAATGTGGGCACTCCGAGCGTCAGAGGGTTCGTCGACAGTCGCCGATCCGTACTACCGGGCGGGGCGACACTCAGTCCGCCGCCCTGGGTGTTGACCATGCCGACAAATCCATAGCCGTCTGCGGTCGCTCGTTCGGCCCATTCACCGATCCGGCCGAGATGGGTCGCGTTGCGCGCACCGACGAGACTCAGGCCGTGTGTCTCGGCTTTGTCGAGTGCTAAGTCCATGAGGCCGCCACCAACAGCCTGACCGAAGAGTCCGTTGCCGTCGACCGTCGCTGTCGTCGGGGTCTCGGCGACCAGCTCTGGCTCGGCCGCCGGGGTGATCGTTCCGTCGGCGATCATCTGATCGTAAAGCGTCAGTCGAGCGATACCGTGGGAGTCGTGCCCCCGGAGATTGGCGCGGACAAGAACACCTGCAACGTCCGCAGCCACGGTGTCAGAGGCCCCCTCCGCCGCGATAACCGCCCGCCCGAAGGTCTCAAGACGGTCAGCGTCAATTCGTGGTTGACTCATGGGCGGTCATCTTCGAGAATGTCCGCCGCCGTCACAAGTCCTTCCAGCGTGACATCGTGCTCAGCAAGACGATCGGCAGCGCCTTCCTGGCGATCAACAACGACGAGGACACGATCAACGACCGCTCCTGCATCACGGAGGGCCTCGACAGCAGCAAGCGCACTCTTGCCGGTCGTCGCAACATCCTCAAGCACGACGACTTCGTCACCCGGTTCAAGTGTGCCCTCGATGCGGTTGCCGGTGCCATACTCCTTGCGCTCTTTCCGTGCGATGACATACGGCCGGCCGGTCTCAAGGCTCGTTGCCGTTACGAGTGGGACAGCCCCCAAGGCGACACCCGCAAGCGTCGCATCGGTATCGCCGAGTCGGTCGGCGAAGGCTCTCGCGACCTGTGCAAGACACGCTGGGTCGGTCTCGAAGCGGTACTTGTCAACGTAGTAGTCCGCGGTTCCGCCGTGCGAGAGTTCGAACTCGCCGAATCGGACAGCACCGGCTTCCCGAAGCGCGGTGACGAGCGCCTGTCGGTCCATACCGGAGGGTGGACAGGCGCGGTCATAAACGGCGTGGACGGCATCCTACCAGGGCTCGTCTTTGAGTCCGGCCCAGTAGGCGAGGCCGTTGGTCCCGATGTGTAACAGCGGGGTGACAAGCAGGACGACAAGGATGACCGTCGGCGTGAAGACCTCGCCGAACCACGCGGGAGCGATGAGCGCCGTCACAACGAGTGCACCGACCACGAAGTCAAGCTGGTCAACCCCCGGAAACGGTGCGCCGCGTTCGCGCCCTGTACGGCGCTTGAGAAACGAGGCGGCGATATCACCGAGAATCGCTCCCGCCGGCAGGCCGACGATAGCCGCCGGGGGAAACCGGGGAAGTTCGACGCCAAGAAAACCACGGGCCGATACGACAACCGCGTTGAGAACCAGTGCGACAGCGGCCCCGACGAGGGTCCCGACAATTGCCCCACGCCAGGTCTTGCCGTCGCCAAGAAGCCGCGCCCCACCGAGGACCCGCCCACCGTCGATCGGCCGGCCACCACCGGCGAGAACGGCGGCGTTGTTGGGGACGTATGCCGGGAGCATCGCCCACAGCGCTACCGCGATGACATCCAAAAGCATAGTTGACCCGAGCCGGAGCGCACATATAAACGGCCCCGATACCGGGCGGACATCGCGCGGGGGTACTCAGTCTTCGGTTTCGAGCTGGAACTGCTCGTTTTCACAGGCCGTGTTCAACACGACGCTCGTGTTGGCCTCAACGACATCCGGATCGGTCAGGATCGCCTTGATGTGATCGTTCATGTCATCGGTGTCCTTGAACTTCCCAATCGCGAGGATATCGTGATCGCCGGTGACCTCATAGACACTGATCATCCGACTCTGCGAACGCAGTCGGTCGGTGATATCGGGGAGCGCCTCGCCATTGACCTTGAGCTGAATAATCGCTGTAACGTCGTAACCGACCTGCTGGTAGTCGATGACCGGGGTGTATCCGGTGATGATTCCCTGTCCTTCGATCTCGCTGAGATGATTCGAGACGGTTGTGACCGACACGTCGAGTGTTTCCGCAAGACTCCGGAGACTGGCGCGTCCGTCGCCGAGAAGTTCGTTTATCAATTTTGCATCGAGATTTTCGTAGGTCATCGCTTCGACCGACGCCACCACCCCACTATAATTTTACGAATATCCATTTCTAGCGGAAATTGCCGTGTCTGCGTGGATCAGTATCCATATAGGGATGGCTATCGACCGGTGAATCGACCACGACTATGACAGCCGGTACGCTTGCCGCTGCGGAACGCGCAGTACTCGAAGAGATTGAGGCGGAGAATATCGATTTCCTCCGACTACAATTTACGGACATTTTGGGAACGGTCAAGAACGTCTCCATCCCCGCGAGTCAGGCGGAGAAGGCCTTCGAGGAGGGCATTTACTTCGATGGCTCCTCGATCGAGGGGTTCGTTCGCATCCAGGAGTCGGACATGCGTCTCGTCCCCGATCCCGAGACCTTTGCGGTCCTGCCGTGGGAAAACGGACCACACGGAAACGCCGCCCGTCTGATCTGTGATGTCTACGATACCACCTCCGGGGAACCATTCCAAGGTGATCCCCGGGCAGTGCTTCAGTCCGTCCTTGAGGAGGCCGCCGAGATGGGATACACGGTCAACGTCGGACCGGAGCCGGAGTTTTTCATCTTCGAAACCGACGAGGAGGGACGAGCCACCACGAAAAGTCACGACACGGGGGGGTACTTTGACTTGGGCCCAAAGGACATTGCCGCGGATCTTCGGCGAGAGATCATCAGCTACCTCGATCACATGGGCTTCGAGGTCGAGTCCTCGCATCATGAGGTGGCCGATGGGCAGCAGGAGATTGCCTTCAAATACGCCGACGCACTCACCACTGCGGACAACATCGCGACATTCCGGTCGGTCGTCCGGGCAACGGCAGCGATGCAGGACCTCCACGCGACGTTCATGCCCAAACCGATCGCAAACATCAACGGCTCGGGCATGCACACCCACCTCTCGTTGTTCGCCGACGGTGAGAATGCCTTTTACGACGCTGATGGCGAATTCGATCTCTCGGAGACCGCCCGGCAGTTTATCGCCGGGATTCTTGAACACGCCCCGGCGATGACGGCCGTCTGCAACCCCACGGTCAACTCATACAAGCGGCTGGTCCCGGGGTATGAGGCGCCGGTCTATATCGCCTGGAGCGATGTCAACCGCTCGGCGCTCATCCGCAAGCCGGCAGCCCGCACGCCTGCTTCCAGTCGGATCGAGCTCCGATCGCCCGACCCATCGTCGAATCCCTATCTCGCGCTGGCCGTGATGATCAAGGCCGGTCTCGACGGCATCAAGCGCGATCTTAGCTGTCCGGATCCGGTCCGGGAGAACATCTACGAGTTCGACGAGGCCAAACGCGCCGAGTACGGCATCGA
>CAZFMU010000096.1:0-7268 GCA_964520165.1 uncultured Salinarchaeum sp.
TATACCGGTATAGTAGCGACTCAATGTTGTGGCTGAACGGCGCATGTCCGATATCGTGAAGGAGTGCTGCCGCCCGCAGCCGCTTGGCCCGCTGGCCGTCAAGCCCAAGACGGTCGACGGCCCGATCGGCAAGATGATAGACGCCGATGCTGTGCTCAAACCGGGTGTGGTTCGCCGATGGGTAGACGAGCGCAACGGTGCCGAGTTGCCGAATCCGGCGCAGTCGCTGGAGCACCGGCGTGTCAAGCAGGGCGCGTGCGACGCCCGTGATCTCGATGTGGTCGTGAACGCTATCTTTGATTGTTTTCATCGCCACCGCCTGACAGCCGCCCCCAGCGCGCCGATTAGAGCACGTCTTCGTAGGCCTCGTGGCCGTGGATGTCGACGCCCGCCTCGGTGATCTCCGCGACGTAGATGCCGTTACCCGACCCGGTATCGCGCTCAGCCGCCGACTGAATTCCCTTGGCGGCGATCGGGATGGCCTCCTCATTCGAGAGGTCTGGTTCGTACTCCTGCTCAAGCGTCCCGTAGGCCAGTTGCATGCCCGATCCGGTGACCGTATAGTCGTCTTCCATGACGCCACCCGCCGGATCGATGCTGTACACGTGGGTCCCCTCCTCGTCGATGCCGCCGAGGATTGGGTTGATCATGAAGAACGGTCCGCCCCGGGCGAAGTTGCCCGCCAGCGTCGAGAGCGCCTCCATGCTCATGTGCTTGCCCCGACGGGCCTCGTACAGATTCGCTTCCGCTCGGAGGCTCGCGATGAACGACTGGGCGCCGCCGACGGATCCGACCATCGTCAGTGCGGCCTGTGGGTGGATCTGCTCAACCTTCTGCACGTTCTTGTTCGAGACGAAACGCCCCCCAAGGCTCGCGCGCTGGTCCGTCGCAATGACGACTCCCTCGGCGGTCGAGATGCCGATGGTCGTCGTCCCGGTCTTGCTCACGTTCTCAAACTCCTCCTCGCTGAGGTCGTTCTCCGGGAGCGTGCCAAGCTGCGGTGTGTACGGATCGGCTGGCGCTCCGGCCGACCGATCGAAGTGACTCGCGGTATCAAACGACGATGACGAATGCGGTCGCATTGACGGTAGCTAACGGACCGACGGGTAAAAAGACCCCCGTTCAGGACCAGGCCTGCTGGGAGTTCACCGCAGGTCGAATCGCTCCCGCTGGGTCCGTCGGACCGATTCGGGATCGACCTGTTTGCCATCGACCTCGACGGAGTGGCCATTGGCCAGCTGACCGAACTTTGGCCCCTCCGGAACGCCTTGTTTCGCGGCTGCCTCTGGGTCGAAGGTTTCTCGCTCGGCGATAATCGTGCCGCCCTCGCGTCGCACGCGGTCGTATTGAGCCCCGAGAATATCGAGGAGTGCGTCAAGGAGCTCCGTTGGCAGCCCGTATGTCGTGGCATCAGCGCCCCGAATCGCTGCTGTCGGTTCGATCACTGTCCCGCTCTCGCTGGTCCTGTAGGCCAGACACGTCCGTTCGACGGCTTGTCGGGTCCGCTCACGGTCGATCCCCTGGACGGCCTCAAGGAGGGTATTCGGAAGCGTGATGAGCTGTACCGCGTCGTCTGTCGGATCCCACTCACGGGCAGGCACGCCGAGTCTAGTGCCGTCGTCGATCGCCCCCACCGCAGATTCGAGGTGTTCAACGGCCGCCAGCGATACCCCGGTCGTCTCCTTGAGCCACGTCTCGCTCACGCGCTCGTATCCCAGTCGTTCGATCACCTCGGCTACCGCCGGATGCTCGCCATCGAAGACCACCCGCTCGGCGCCGCTCTGCTCGAACATCGCCTCAACGAGTGCGGGATCCGGCTCGCCCATCGCCTCAAGACTCCAGTCGGCGGCGATATGGCCGAGTGCCCAGTCGGTCTCGGTGACGATCCGCGTAAACCGCGGTGCGTAGTGGTTCCCGCCGATTCCGATGACTGTCCGCTCTCGATCAGGAACCTCTGCTGACAGCGACAGAATAGCCCGTGCGACCGCCTCGGCCCCCTCCGGATCGCGCCACTGCGCTTCGTCACTTCCGAGTTCAATGAACAGCGACGGGGCACCGACGGTCGTCGGTCCGTGGTGAGTGCATTCAAGACTCACATCGTATGGATCCGGGGCGTGCGTCTGTAAGGCGTCGATCGCGGCCGCCGTTACGTTCGGGGCGGCAACGGCAAGCGTCCGGGGCTCCCCACCGTAGTCCGCTGCACCAAAATTCCCCGTGTGGTGGGCGCTTAACAGTGGTCCGGTATCTCCGGAGTGTCGCGACGCGACAACGATCACCGACGGATCGTCGAACGCCTCGGCCACCCTATCGAGATACAGATGGAGCTCCTCGAAGGTCCGCATCGAGATCCCCTCGCGTCGGTAGTACGTACCGCCGCCGGCGGCTGGATCGCGTGTCTCGTCCGTCCGTGTCTCCCAGTCGGCGACCGCACGCAGCTGCTCGCCGATGGTTTCCGAGGCGATATCTGCCCGGCTGATGACGATCCCGATCACACCTTCTCTCGGCTGGCAACCGGATAAAACCCGTCGGCTCGTGCCGACCGCTATCCCTTTGGCGCCCCTGGCGTAGGTTTGTTCATGGATGTTTACGGCTTAATCGGCAGTCCGATTGAGCACTCGCTGTCGCCGCCGATGCACGAGGCCGCGTATGAAGCACTCGACCTCGACGCGCGGTATGTGACACTTGAGCCGACCGATCCGGTTGCGGCCGTTAACGGAGCTGACGCACTGGGAATCGCCGGATTGAACGTCACGATCCCCTACAAGCAGGCTGTCCTTGAGGCCGTCGAGCCCGACGCGATGGCTCAACGGGTCGGCGCGGTCAATACGATCGACTTCTCAGGCGCCCGTCCGACCGGCCATAACACCGACGTGATTGGGGTCCAACGAGCCTTCGCCCACCACGATGTCGCCCTGTCGGACCAGACGGCGGTACTGGTCGGCGCCGGCGGTGCCGGACGCGCTGTCGCGGTCGCACTGCGTGACGCTGGCGCACGACTTCGGATCCACAATCGGACCGAATCAAAGGCTAAGGCGCTGGCTGCTGACGTTGATGCGACGTGGGGGGGCATCAACGACGAGACGCTCGCGACGGCGTGTGCTGATGCTGATATCCTCGTTAACGCCACGAGTGTGGGAATGGAGTCCGATGAGACACCAGTCCCGGCGGCGGCGCTGCATGCTGATCTGACGGTTATGGATGCGGTCTATCGCCCGCTTGAGACCCGGCTTCTCGCCGATGCAACGGCGGTCGGCGCGGATACGATCGATGGGGCGTGGATGCTCCTCTTCCAAGGGGTCGCAGCGTTTGAGCACTGGACCGACCACACCGCCCCGGTTGACGCGATGAATGCGGCCTTGCGGTCGCGACTTGAGTAAAAGACGCGTCCCTGCTTGAGACCGTCTGGCTCCGAGGAAGCTATCACCTTGCCTGCCGTATCCCGAATACGCATGATTCGGGGGCGTATTGCTGACATCATCCGTCGTAACGACCTGTTGACCGATGCGATTGGCGTGCTCGTCGCCTACCGTTCCCGACTCGTTCGCCGCTGGCGGCGGCTGGTGGGGACCGCGGCGGTCGACACCGAGGATCGGACTGTCACCGTTCGCGTCGAACACACACCGACCGACGCGTCCACTCCAGTAACGGCGATCGAGGGGATCGGCCAGGCCCGTTCCGAGCGCCTCGAAGCGGCCGGAATCACGACTGTTGCTGACCTTCGCGCTGCCGACCTCGATGTGGTCGCCGAGACTACAGACCTGAGTCGCACCCGACTCGACCGCTGGCAGGAGCGCACACACGAGTTCTGATGGGGCGTCCCCAGAGGATAAAACACATACCACCGCCCGGCCCATGTCGCGAGTATGGACGCGATTGTCCTCGCGGGCGGGTACGCGACGCGGCTGTGGCCGATCACGCGCCACCGGCCGAAGATGTTCCTCCCGGTCGGCGAGACGACCGTCATTGACCGGATCTTCACCGAACTTGAGGCGGACGACCGGATCGACCGCGTCTTCGTCAGCACCAACGAGCGGTTCGCGGAGGATTTCCGGTCGTTTCTCGATACGGCGCCCTACGAGAAGCCGCGTCTAAGCGTTGAGGAGACGACGACCGAAGACGAAAAGTTCGGTGTCATCGCCGCGCTTGCACAGCTTGTGCGCCGCGAGGGCATCAACGATGACACTCTGGTGATTGCCGGCGACAATCTCATTTCGTTTTCTGTCAGCGAGTTTCTTGATCACTTTGCCGCCCACGACGGACCCACGCTTGCCGCCTATGATGTCGGCGACGTCGATCGCGCGCGATCATACGGGGTGCTTGCGGTCGAGGACGGACTGGTCACGCAGTTTCGCGAGAAGCCGGACGAACCGGAGAGTACCCTCGTTTCGATCGCCTGTTATGGCTTTCCGGCGGCGACCCTCGACCGACTGGAGGAGTTCCTTGAGACGACCGACGCCCCCGACGAGATTGGGTGGTTCATCCAGTGGCTCGTCGACCGGGCTCCGGTCGGCGCGTTCGTCTTCGACGAGGCATGGTTCGATATCGGGACACCGACCTCGTATCTTGATGCCGTCTCGTGGTATCTCGATGGTGACGCGCTGATTGATCCCGATGCGACGGTCGAGAACTCGACAATCGGTGAGAACGTCCACGTGATGGAGGGAGCCGAGGTTATCGATTCCCAGCTTGAACGGACGGTTGTATTCCCGAATGCAACCATCCGCTCCTGTGATATCCGATCTTCCATCATCGACGAAAACACCGTCATGGAACGTCTTGACCTCCAAGGAGCACAGGTAGGGGCCGACACGACGCTTACCGCCCGCGACGACGACTGAGCCGAACGTCGGTGATCTCAAGGCGCCCCCTGAGCCCATCCCAAACGGTATTGTACTCGAGTTCGAGTGGCTGTTGCATGTGCGGTCCATCGGTCACGACCGTCTCGAACTCCCCGCCCTCGCCGAGCGGATGTACCCCGTGACGCTCCGCCAGCGTTTGGAGTTCCTCGAATGCTGCCCGGTCAAGTTGTCGCCCCAGCCAGGACCGATCGAGTCCACCGGCGGCCACCTCAACGATGGTGATCGCAAACCCCGCCTCAAGAAGCCCCTCGGCAATCGCTTCGGTCGATTCGTCCCACAGTGGGGCGTACAATTCAAGCCCGAGTCGGTCACAGACTCCGGCGATCCGATCGCGCTGATAGGTGCTTTCGATGGCGCCGGCGATGACTCCTGAGATTGGTGTCTCACCGGCGATCCTCGCGATTGCCTTTTCGAGGGGCTTGATCTCGAAGTCGCCCCGGTCGGCGACCCCCGGATCGCCGTCGGGCGTCGGGAGCGCGACCGTCTCGTGTTCGATCCCGATGCTCTCGGCGGCCTTCGCCGGGACTGCCGGCGTGGGTCGTTGATAGAGATACGACTCGCCTTCCGGAAGGACGGTTACGAGTCGTTTGATGTTGAGCCCGCGCTTGCGCCCCCGATAGAGCGCGTACGTCGAGTCCTTTCCCCCCGAAAAGAGGCTCACCCATCCGCCGGTCGTCGACTGGGGTTCTGACACATCCGCGTTACGGGTCACCCCTATAGGGGTGTTTTGCTCTCACCCGCGGTCGGCGTCCGTCTCCGGCGTTGCCACGCGGGTCCGGTCGATATAACCGGCGAGTCTGACCCCGATGAGACTCAGGAGGATGCCGGCGAGTACAGCCATGGCGAGGTGCTCGCCCGGCTGGAGGGTGATGGTATCGACCGAGAGGGGTCCAACGGCGATCCCCGGGAGCCGCGCAGCGTCGAGTGATCCGGCCTGCTCAAGAAAGTACGCCGCGAATCCCCGAATCACGAGCCCAACTGCAAGGATGAAAAAGGGGAGATTGATTGAGGAGACCTGCACCGTGGTATCCGCACCGAGTGCCTCGTCGAGGAGTCGGCCACCGGCGGCAGTCAACCCGGCGCCGACGATCCAGGGAACGCTCTCATAGACGAAGGTCATCGTCGGGAGAAGCACCCCATCACCGAGAGGGAGTTCGGAGGCGGCTAAAGCGCCGAAGAACGCACCGAGTAACGCCAGCCCGGCAGCGACAACGTACGTGACGACGGACACCTGTCCGGAGTACAGCGCCTCACGGGTCTGGTAGCTCAACCGCTCAAGGTATGTATCGATGCCGAGTCCCTTGAACAGGAGAAACACCCCAATGACGGCGATGATCACCGCTAGTGCTGTTCCTAATGAGACCACCGATGAAAGGATCGGAAAGACAACGAGTGCGGTGCCGAGTGGAACAAGCGTCGTCTGTCTGAGCTCCTCGTCGGCGAGGAACTGTTTAAGAAGATAGTATGTCGACTCAAGATCACGGGCCTGCCGGACAACCACCCGGTCGACAGAGTCGACTGGCAGACGACTCTCGACCAGCGGCACTGACTGTTCGTCCTCAGCACTGTCGAGCACGACGACCGCCGATGTCGGGTTGTACCGGTCGGTCAGCATGTCGAGTTGCCGAGCGACAGCACGGTCGGCTGAGACGGCCGAGTCAGCTCCGCCGGAGACAACAGCGACAGTAGCGGCATCACCCTCCTCGCGGATCGACCGGGTGATCCGAAGCCCCTCAAGAATGGCGTTTACATTTGAGTCCTCCGGATCGCTCAACCCGATGTCGGTCACCAACGACCGAACCCGTGACCAGCCGGCGACGGGCATGTCGATGTCCGCCTTCCGTCCGATGTCGCCGGTGCGGTCGAGACAGACGACGAGCGTGGTCACGACACGCCTACCAATGACCGCCGAGGGTAAAGCCTTCGTGGTCCTCTTGCAGGCAAGTGAACACCTTCGGGGTGTTCAACTACTCCTCAAGCCGGCGCAAACACGTTATCCGCTCAAACCAGGCACTCTTGACAATCACCGGAATCGGAACCGCTGGCTGATGTCCGCGTCAGTCAGTCGCGCGCCGATGCCGGCTCCGAAGGCATACGCGACAGTGCTGGCACCGCGTCGGAGCCGTCCAGTAACCCCCTGTGCCGGCGTGAATTCCTCAACGATGACTGTCGAGACGTCGAGTCGATCTTCCAGGGTTGCTTCGATGTCCTCGCGAGTTCCCAGTGTATCGACGAGCCCGCGTTCGGCGGCTTCTTCGCCGGTGTAGACGCGTGCCTCGGTTTCGCGGACCGTCTCGGGATCGAGGTCCCGTCCCTCAGCCACCCGCTCAACGAACTGCTCATAAAACTGATCGACGCGCTCTTGAAGATACGCCCGATCCTCGTCGTCAAGTTCGCGCAGCGGGGTCC
>CAZFMU010000097.1:0-6968 GCA_964520165.1 uncultured Salinarchaeum sp.
ACCCTCACCGTCGACTCAAGCGCGAAGGCCTCACGGTTCGTCCGAACCTGTGACGCGTTCAACGTGCCGATCGTGACCTTCGTTGATGTTCCTGGATACATGCCGGGGACTGATCAGGAACACCGCGGAATCATCCGACACGGCTCGAAGCTGCTATACGCCTACTCGGAGGCGACCGTCCCGCTGTTGTCAGTCATCACCCGGAAGGCCTACGGCGGCGCCTACTGTGTGATGTCCTCGAAGTTCCTCGGGGCGGACATCAACTACGCCTGGCCGACCGCGGAGATTGCGGTGATGGGGCCGAAGGGTGCGGTGAACATTCTCTACAGCGACGAACTCGACGCCGCAGACGACCCGGAGGCCCGTCGGCAGGAACTTATCGACGAGTATCGCGACGAGTTCGCCAACCCCTATATCGCCGCCGACCGGGGCTACATCGACGACGTGATCGAGCCCCAAGAGACCCGACCGCGGCTGATCGACGATCTTGAGATGCTTCGCTCCAAGCGCGAGTCGACACCCGACAAGAAACACGGCAATATCCCACTATGACACGGCCGACAGATACGACCGCCGGATCACACCCAGGGGGGACCCTGGAGCATTTCACGCTTCCGGAGCGCGCGACCAACGAAGAGGCGGCCGCTATCGCGGCCGCCATCGGCGCGCACCTACAGGACCGGGCGGCCGCCGCGGCTGCCACCGCGGACGATGATGGCCGGGTCGAGGAACCGTGGACGCTCGTCGGTCGGATCGAGGCCAGTGGCGGCACCGCCAGCCACGTGCCGGCGGAAGCGCCAACGGACGCCTGGACGGTCGCCGCACGACAGGATCGGCTGTAGGGGTTCGGCATCGAGGGACCCCACTCACTGTCGGGGACAACCGGAAAAGGTACGTGAGGGGGAAGACGATCCTTGAGGTAGATAATGTTCCGGAAGGTACTGGTTGCCAATCGGGGCGAAATCGCGGTCCGCGTCATGCGGGCGTGTGAGGAACTCAATGTCGGAACGGTTGCCGTCTACAGTGAGGCTGATAAGAACGCCGGCCACGTCCGGTATGCCGACGAGGCCTACAATATCGGTCCGGCGACCGCCAGCGAGTCATACCTTGACGGTGACGCTGTTATCGAGGCGGCGCGAAAGGCCGACGCCGACGCGATCCACCCCGGCTACGGATTTCTCGCGGAGAATGCCGACTTCGCACGGCAGGTCCAACAAGCCGACGGGATCACGTGGATCGGCCCCTCCGCCGACGCGATGGAGGCCCTCGGGGAGAAGACCGGTGCTCGACAGGCGATGGAGGCAGCAGATGTGCCGATCGTCCCCGGGACGACCGATCCGGTCGAGAGCGCCGCGGAAGTCGAAGCCTTCGCCGACGAACACGGCTATCCCGTTGCAATCAAGGCCGAGGGAGGCGGTGGCGGCCGAGGGATGAAGGTCGTCCGCGGTCCAGACGAGATTGAGGATCAACTCGACGCTGCCAAGCGCGAAGGGGCTGCGTACTTCGATAACGACACGGTCTACCTCGAACGCTACCTCGAGAATCCACGGCACGTCGAGGTGCAGGTGCTGGCCGACCAGCATGGAAATGTGCGTCACCTCGGTGAGCGAGACTGCTCGCTCCAGCGGCGCCACCAGAAGGTCATTGAAGAGGCGCCCTCACCGGCACTCTCGACATCACTGCGCGATGAGATCCGCGAGGCGGCCCGCCGGGGTATCGCCGAGGCCGATTATACGAACGCCGGAACCGTCGAGTTCCTCGTTGAGGACGAGGCGTTCTATTTCCTTGAGGTCAATACCCGGATCCAGGTCGAACACACCGTCACCGAGGCGCTGACCGGCATCGACATTGTCAAGTGGCAACTCAAGGTTGCCGCGGGCGAGGAACTGACGATCCCGCAGTCTGCGATCGAACTCGACGGGCACGCAATGGAGTTTCGGATCAACGCCGAGAATGCCGCCGAGGAGTTTGCTCCGGCGACCGGTGGAACGCTTGAGACGTACGATCCACCGGGCGGGATCGGCGTGCGCGTCGATGACGCCGTCCGGCAGGGCGACGAGCTCGTGACCGACTACGATTCGATGATTGCGAAGCTGATTGTCTCGGCGCCGGATCGGGATACGTGCATCGCTCGGGGACTACGCGCGCTCCGGGAGTACGACATTGAGGGAGTCACGACAATCATCCCGTTCCACCGGCTCATGCTCACCGACGAGGCGTTCAACGCCGGAACGCACACCACGAAGTATCTCGACGAGGAGGTTGATCCAGAACGAATCGCTGAGGCCCAACAGCAGTGGGGGAGCGAGGCGAGCGAGGCGGCCGCCGACAGCACCGAACGCGTGACCCGGGAGTTCACCGTTGAGGTCAACGGCAAGCGCTTTGAGGTGGCCCTTGAGACCGACGATGCCCCGCAGATCACCGCCGATGACGACGGCGGACAGACCGTTGAGCGACCGGAAACAACAGAGGAGACAGCAGTCGGCTCCGGCGAGACGGTGACGGCGGACATGCAGGGGACCATCCTTGAGACGCGCGTCGCCCCCGGCGACGAGGTTGCCGCCGGTGATGTGGTCTGTGTACTCGAGGCCATGAAAATGGAAAACGACATCGTCGCCGACGTGGGCGGCGAGGTGAGCGATGTGCCCGTCGCGGAAGGAGATAGCGTTGATGCCGGCGACCCGCTGGTCGTCCTTGAGTAGGGCTCACACGAGCGAGAGGATGATCACGACGGCGGCGACGACCAGCGAAAAGGCGACCTGGGCGACCTTCGATCCGAGGGTTGCCGCCATGGTATAACCGGTCGCACGGAGACTCGCTTCGATTGACCGGCCGCGGGCGAGTTCGATGCCGAGAACCGTCACAGCAAATCCAACGAGAAGTCCGATCGGCCCGATCACAACGACAAGGAGCATTCCGACGGCGGCACCAGCCGCACCGGTCCACCACGAAGCGCCACCGGCACGGGCGGCAACGACGCCAGCAACAGCATCAAGCGCCATTACTAGAATCACGAGGGCGATCAACGAGAGCATAACGGGGCTGTTGATCGTGCCAACACCGAGCCAGTGAACGAGTAGTCCAAGGAGGGTCAATACGGTCCCTGGGAGGACCGGTGAGACGCTTGCCGGTACGGCCGCAATCAGGAGGCCAACAGCGACAAGTAACAGAAGATCACTCATCGGTGAATCGCACCTCAAGACGGTCGACGATTGAGCCGCCGTATCGACGGGCGAGTGGGGCGACGGCGTTGCCGAGCATGCGTTTGGTATGGCTAGGTGAGCCACCCTCACCATCCTTTCGGACGTTCGACCAGGGACGGCCCTGGAGGAGTCGGCCGACAAGCGCCCGTTCGGCCTCTTCATTGAGGGCATCGATGCCAGCGATATCGGACCACGCCTCCGGTGGGCCCTGGGCAACAGGGGCATCCGTCTCTGCGAAGTACCGAATCGCCAGTTGTGCAAACGGTCGAGGGGCGACATCAACCAGTCCAGGACCGAATGCGACACCAGCGACGACCTCCCATTCCCAGTCGGTGAGCGTCGGCGGGGCTAGCGGTGTCGGATCAACCGCTCGGAGGGTCGCCCGGAGCACATCCGTATCGACCGCTGTGAGTGACGCCGGACCAACCGCCGAGATCCGACGGGCGAACCGACGGGTCACTTTGCGCCTGAGACGGTTACCAGCAGCGGTTAAAGGATCGAGCATCACCGCCGAGTGTTCACCGCTACGTTCGTTACGCGTCGTGCTAAAGTGGACGGTCGAAAAGCCGTTCTGTCGCCAGAACCGCACCAGCCTGGGGGTCGCACCGAAGCCAACACCCAGCCAGTCAATCGCGTCGGTCCGGTCAGCCCACTCGGGGATCCCCTCGTGTGCCTCCGCGCGAATCTCGGCGAGCAGTCGCGACCCGATCCCCTCGTCGCGGCGCGCCGGATGGGTAGCGATTCGGAGTACGCGAGCGCCTGTCGGTGCAGCGGCTAATTCATCGCGAAGTTGACTCGTTAGGACATCCGGGATCATGTGTCCCCGGATCCGACCGCCCTCATAGAGAGCTGCCCGACGCGTCGCCGACAGGCCTCCCTCGCGGGCCAAAAGAGCGACCGCGAGCACGTGGCCGTCAACCGTCAGGGCCCGCACGGCGAGATTCGGGGCGTCGAGTAGTCGAGCAAGATCATCCGGTTCGGTGCGGTAGTGCGCTAAGACCAGCAGTCCGAAAACCTCCCGGAGCAGGATTTCATCGTCCATGAGGTCAGTGGGGGTGAGTCGGCGGTACTGTGGCGTGCCACCGGCAACGACCTGATCGACGGCCGGTCGAGCATTCAACAGCAGGGCGTCAAACGCCCAGAGTTCGATCGGGTCCGCCGGAGCGTATCGAATCGGGGTTTCAAGTCGAACGACAGTCGGATCAAGCGGGTCGAGTCGCTCCATGAATCGCACCGAGAAGCCCCGGCCAGCACCCTCGTACCCGTGGATTGTCGTTGCGAAAGCGACGCAATCTGCCGCAAGAGCGGCCTCAAGCGTCTGGACGGGGAGCGAAGCGGCCTCATCGACGATGGTCGGGCCGTCGAGCATCCCAGCCTCCCCCGGAGGGCGATACACGATCGCGCCACCGGAATCCGTATCGAGACGCGGCGGTGACCCCTCGCGGGCGACAAGGGCGTCGCGGTCGGTCAACACCTCCTTGGCCCGGTCAAACAGCTCTGTGACGTTTTGAGGGCTTGAGGCGACAATAGAAACGGACTCGCCCCGTTCGGCCAGAACTCCGGCGGCGAGTCCACACACACTCGACTTGCCCCGGCCACGGTCGGATTCTAACACGACGATAGCAGACTCAGTTTCAAGCGCTTCGAGTGTGGCGAGTGCATCGCGCTGATCGGGCGTCCGACACCGCTTGTAGGCGGCCGCCGGGAACGACCGTTCTGAGGAGACCGAGGGGGCGGTCCGAATTGGGTCCCGCTGGGGCGCTGGATGGGTGCGGCCGTCAGCATGGATGCAATCGGCATCCACATCAACGATTGCGACCCCGGGGTGACGCTGGAGTGTGTTCCGAAGGCGTTCGCGAAAGTGGCCAGTGAGATCCGACGACTCGTAGGGGGGAACGGCGAGTCGTTGGTCAAATTGGTCGCGTTGGTTCGGCCACTGCGACAGCGGTGGGGTAAGCATCACGAGCAGACCACCGCCGTCGACAGCACCGACAGCTCTGCCGATGGTGTTCGGCCGGGCGGTCGCATGGGCATCCACGACGACCGCCTGTTGGGTTCGACCGAGGAGGTCTCCTGTCTGTGAGGGGGCGAGACGCTCGCAGTCAAGCCGGTCATCGGGACCGATCAACACCGTCTCAGCGCGCGGAATGTCGGCAGCGGTGAGCGCTGTATCGGCAACGGCGTATCCACGATCGCGGTCGCCTGCGAGGGTGAGCAATCGGCGGTGATCGGTGTATTCGGCCTCGGTGATGAGGTGTCGCGCAAGCGCCGCGACATCCATGTGTGCGGCTGGCTATCGCCGTGGAAGTACCTTCCGTTCGGCCGTGGTGGCCCATGACACGGGGGCGAGCCTTTGAAAGCGCTTTTATTGGCGAGTATCGTCATTAGATGATACGCCCGGCGCCCGGGTTGATGATGCTCCCAGCCACACGGGACCCTACCGACGTCTGCGGTCGTCGGTGTAACTGGCGGGGGAGTCTGAGCCCGGGTGCCCGGAGGTGACCAACAATGCCAGTATACGTTGATTTCGACGTTCCAGCCGATCTTCAAGACGACGCGCTTGAGGCGCTTGAGATCGCCCGGGACACCGGCCGAGTAAAGAAAGGAACCAATGAGACGACCAAGGCAGTCGAACGCGGGACTGCCGCACTGATTGTGATCGCCGAGGATGTCCAGCCCGAGGAGATCGTCATGCATCTCCCCGAGCTGGCCGACGAGAAGGACGTGCCATACGTGTTCGTCGACACGCAAGACGAGGTTGGGCGGGCTGCCGGCCTTGAGGTCGGCAGTGCTGCCGCAGCGATCACCGACGCTGGTGACGCAAGCGGCGACGTTGAGGAGATCGCCGACAAAATTGAGGAACTGCGATAACCCCCGAAGATCATGAGCGCAGACGAATCCACATCCGACTCCACCCCTGCGGAGGTTATCGAGATTGTCGGCAAGACCGGCATGCACGGCGAAGCCATGCAGGTCAAGTGCCGCATCCGCGAGGGTGAAAACCAGGGGCGCATCATCACCCGAAACGTCCTCGGGCCGGTCCGTGAGGGCGACATTCTCCAGTTGCGCGAGACGGCTCGCGAGGCGGACGCCATCGGAGGACAGTAACCATGGTCGAGACACGCACCTGCGACTACAGCGGCGAGGAAATCGAGCCCGGAACGGGCATCATGTACGTCAAAAACGACGGCACAGTGTTGCACTTCAAGGACGCAAAGTGTGAGAAGAACTACTTCATGGGGCGCGAACCGCGCGACCTTGAGTGGATTCACGACAACGACGAGGAATGACTGAACGGACGTTCGTCATGGTGAAGCCGGACGCTGTACAGCGCGGACTGACGGGCGAGATCATTTCGCGGCTTGAGGACCGCGGACTGAAGCTCGTCGGGGCGAAGTTCACGCAGCTTGATGAGGCACTGGCCGAAGAGCATTACGGCGAGCACGCCGACAAGCCGTTCTTTGAGGATCTCGTTGCGTTCATTACCGCCGGACCGGTGATGGCGATGGTCTGGGAGGGACAAGACGCCACCCGACAGGTCCGCCGGATGATGGGCGCAACCGATCCGGCCGAGGCTGCGCCGGGGACGATCCGCGGCGACTTTGGTCTTGATCTCGGCCGGAACGTTATCCACGGATCCGACCACGAGGATCCGGGCGCGAACGAGCGCGAAATCGCGCTTTTCTTTGACGAGGATGAGCTCGTCGACTGGGAACAGATCGACGAGACCTGGCTCTACGAGTAGCGGCCAACGGCGCTTTCTCA
>CAZFMU010000098.1:0-6961 GCA_964520165.1 uncultured Salinarchaeum sp.
ACATCGTGATATTGACCATGTTGTTTCCAACGAGGATCGTCACGAGCAGACGGTGGGGATCCTCCTTGAGGGCCTTGACCGTCTGAGCGCCGCGAAGGCCCTGTTCGACCATCGCGTCGACCTGGTGGGCCGGAAGCGAGAACAGCGCAATCTCGGAGGAGGAAAAGAATCCCGAGCCGAGGAGGAGCAGCAAGATCATGCCGATACCGATCGCCGTGACTTCTAGTCGCCCGAGTTCGATGCCGGCGACCGGAACCGTGTACTGCAGAGGACCGACAGCGGATACGGCGGTGAGGAGTGATGGCCACATGGTACCAGTCGTTAGACCGGCAGGACCGTAACCCCTTTCGAAGTACACACTATCGAAGACAAGGATTCCAGAGACAGGCTTTCCGGGACCCGTGTGACCGGCTGCCATCCCCGGATCTTCCCACAGTATTTTTCCGTCACAATTGGCTAGCGATGGATCAGTTATGCCCCAATGCGACGGTGATGACGGCCGCGAATGCGCGCAGTTCACCCCCTCCCTCGGAGGGTTCACCTGAATGCCGGCGAGTGTCGCTGACGCGATGAGCGTCCTGACGGATGCCCGGACGGCGACCGGTCGCTGCCGGCGGAGCACATCGCACAGACAGCCGCGAACCGACGACGAGCCGTTTTGCACCACCCAACATACGTTTCTGCCCCGGTGATTCCATGACTTCAGAGCGATCACAGCACATCCAGAAGTCGTTTCTGAAGTATCAGCACATCTTCGTGTTCGCGGCACCAGTGTTGTTCATTGCGCTGGTGTTGACGACCGCCCCGACATCGGGCGAGGCCGACCTTGGCTACTGGCTGGAGTACTGGTGGCTGTTCCCGTTTTTCCTGCTTGGAGCGACCACCGTCAACACCGTGGGGATCAGCGGTTCGGCGCTGTTCGTCCCCTTCTTCATCTTCATCTTTCCGCTGTTGGCCTTCCCGATTGAGCCCGAGACGCTTGTCAAGGTCAGCCTGATCAGCGAGTCCTTCGGACTATCGAGTTCGACGTTCGCGTTCATCTCCTACGGGCTGGTCGACCGACGACTGGCACTCACCATCATCGCCGGCAGCATCCCCTTCGTGGTCGGGGGGGCGTTGCTGTCCTTTTTCATCCCCGAACCACTGTTTCACGCCGCCCTCGGGCTCGCCTTGCTAACGGCGGCATACCTCATGTTCCGGGCCGACCTCAGCCACGGCGAATCCACAGAGGAGGATACCACAGAGGCAGTCGCCAATGGCGGCACCGACCGGAGTCTGCCCGATGACGACGACAAGCTCGGCCCTGCGGGCGTCGGTCTTGAGGATGACGGAACGGTCACGCGTGTCGACCGCGAGGGTGGCACCTACCAGTACTCGTGGTCGGGCTACCTCGAGCGGTTCGCCAACTACAGCGTCGGTGGACTGTTCCAGGGCCTAGCCGGCTTTGGCAGCGGTGAACTCGGGATCATCTCCCAGCTCCGAACGAACGTGCCGACCCGGGTGGCGATCGGGACCAACCACATCGTCGTCGCGAGCACGGCGATCCTCGCCTCGCTCGTCCACGTCTTTGGCGGGACTGTTATCCCGGGGATCCACAGCCTGAGCATCGCCTCGACGCCCTGGAACATGGTTGTGTTCACGGTACCGGCAACCGTCCTCGGCGGGCAGATCGCCCCCTACGTCTCGAACGCACTGGATACCGGGACGATCCAGACGGGCGTTGGCGTCCTTTTCACGGTCATTTCAACTGCGCTGTTGCTCATGGCGCTCGGCATCGGAGCGTGACCCGTAAGAGGCTCCACCGGATACCGAATCCACTCTCAGTGTATGTATCAGGATATCCTGGTTCCCACCGAGGGAGACGACAGCGTTGACCCGGTCGCCAAACACGCCGGCTCGCTCGCCCAGCGGTACGACGCGACGGTCCACGTGCTATCCGTGATGGACACGCGCAACCGGTTTGAAGGCCCGAGCATGGGCGTTGGTGAGGAGGCCTGGGCGGACGCCGAACGGGACCGCGCCGAGCAGGCGATTGAGGCCGCCGTGACCGCACTTCCGGACGACGTGGCCGTTGATCGAGCGGTCGAATCGGGGGTTCCCCACGCGACAATCCTCGAGTACGCCGAGACGGCTGATGTCGACGTTGTCGTGATGGGGACCCACGGGCGGACGGGGCTGGATCACTATCTGATCGGGAGCATCGCCGAGCGGGTTGTCCGACAGTCGCCGGTCCCGGTTCTGACCGTCAGAATCGAAGACGCCTGAGCGCGATCACGGGCCTACCGGTCGCCGTCTCGCGCCTCAACGCGCATCGCGATGTACCGCCGCGACCACGTCCTCAGGTGCCTTCTGAACGCCTCTGAAAGACGGGTCAGCCCCGACACGACCGCGGAAACCGTGCCGGTGTCCTTCTTCGGTGGCCGATTGGGATGACTCATCACACATGCAATACGCAAATAGACCATCAAAAAAGTTGGTGCCAACGGGTTACCGTCGGAGGTCGGAAGAACAGGGCAGAGGCTCAGACGTCTTCTTCGCCTGTCTCGACCGGCGCGCCGACAAGGTTGCCCCACTCGGTCCAGGAGCCGTCGTAGTTGCGGACGTCGGGGAACCCGAGAACCTCCGATAGCAGGAACCACTCGATTGAGGAGCGCTCACCGACGCGACAGTAGGTGATGGTCGACTCGTCTCCGGTGACGCCTGCCTCGGCGTAGAGGTCGCGCAGTTCGTCAGCACTCTTGAACGTGCCGTCCTCATTGAGCACGTCCGGAACGGGGACATTACTCGCTCCCGGAATGCGGCCGCCTCGCTGGGCGGTCTCGTTGAGCCCTTCCGGGGCGATGATCTCGCCGCGGAACTCCTCGGGCGAGCGCACATCGACCATCGGGAGGCCCTCGTCGATGGCGTGTCGGACGTCATCAGTGTACGCCCGGATGCTCTCGAAGGGACCCTTCGGCGTGTAGGTGACCGACGAGAACGCCGGAACGTCGGTCGTCAGGGGGTAGTCCTCGGCCACCCAGTAGGTCTTTCCGCCGTCAAGGACCCGGACGTCCTCGTGGCCGTAGTACTTGTAGATCCAGTAGGCAAAGAGCGCGAACCAGTTGGGCACACGGCCGCCACCATAGAGCACGACCGTCGAGTCCTCGGTGATCCCGGCCGCGCCATTGAGTTCGGCAAAGTCCGCCTTCGAGACAATATCACGCTGGGTCTGATCGGTGAGATCCTCCTCCCAGTCGAAGTAGATCGCTCCCGGGGGGTGACCCGTCTCGTAGGACGTGTACTCCGATTCGTCGGTGACCGTCGGATTGTTGACCTCAACGAGTCGGTAGGCGGGATCATCGCGCTGGAACAACTCAAGGTGGTCCTCTACCCAGTCGGCCGTGACCAGAACATCCTGTGTCATACCACGCACTATTGTCCCGACAAATATGACCGATTCGCTCGTGAGGCATGTTGCTCCTATCGGTGACGCCCGGGGAGCTTTTTGTGTGACGCCACGAATGGCCGTTGTGGCCGACAGTGCCGGATACCTGCGGTTCTTTCCCTACGAGACGCCCTTCGAGGGCCAGCGCGAGGCGATGGACCGCATCTACAACGCCCTCGCCCGCCGGCAGGACGTGCTCTTCGAGGGCGCCTGCGGCACCGGCAAGACGCTCGCCGCGCTCGCCCCTGCTCTTGAGTTTGCACGCGCGGAAGACAAGACGGTCGTCATCACGACGAACGTCCACCAGCAGACCCGGCAGTTCCGTCGCGAGGCCGAGGCCATCCGCGAGAGCGAGCCGATCCGGGCGGTGGTCTTCCGCGGGAAGGGCTCGATGTGTCACATCGACGTTGACTACGAGGAGTGTCAGGTGCTGCGCGATAACACCTACGACCTCGTTGATCGCGAGCAGGACCGCGAGGACCTCCGACGCCGTCAGGAGGAGTTGCTGGCCGCCGGACAGGCAGGCGACGAGGACGCCAGCGAGGCCCGGAGTGCGATCATGGACGAGCTCGAAGCGGTCGAAGCGGAGATCGAGGAGCTCGCCGACCGGGCGACCTGCGAGTACTTCTATCGGAACCTGACGGCCGACACCGACGAGTTCTACCGGTGGCTGTTCGACGGCGTGCGCACCCCCGCGGAGATCTACGACCAGGCGGAGGAGGCAGGGTTCTGTGGCTATGAACTCCTCAAAGACGGGCTCGACGGCGTTGATCTCGTCGTCTGTAACTACCACCACCTGCTGGATCCGATGATCCGCGAACAGTTCTACCGGTGGCTCGATGTCGATCCGGCAGACACGATCGTGGTCTTCGATGAGGCGCATAACGTTCCCGACGCCGCCCGGGAGCACGCCACCCGCGAACTCTCTGAGCGGACACTCGAAGGCGCCCTCGAGGAGCTCTCGGACCGGACGGGGACGGCCGCGAGTGCCGCCGCCAATGTGCTTGAGGCTTTCCTCGACGCGCTCCGGGAGACCTACGACGATGCCTTGGGATTCGGCGAGCGGGAGTCGATCGGCGACGAGTGGCGGGACATCGCCATCGACAACGACGATCGTCGTGACGACCTGACGCTTGCGTTTCTGGAGACCTACACCGGCCGGGGCATCGACGACGATCTTGAGGCGGCGGAAACGGTCGGGCGTGATCTCGACGAGCAGTACGAGACGGCCTACCGGAACGGCGAGGCCGATCAGCGGCGGGACTCGCCAACGCTGACCGCGGCACAGTTCCTGCGGGCGTGGCTCGATAGCGGCGGCGATCCCGGACAGTACCCCGTGCTCTCGGTGCGCCGCGATATGGGGACTGACGAGGTCTACGGCCGGGCGGAGCTGTACACCTGCATCCCGCGGGATGTGACTCGCGACCTGTTTGAGGGGGCCTACGCGACGGTGCTGATGAGCGCGACGCTCCGGCCCTTTGATGTCTTCGGCGACGTGCTGGGGGTCGAGAACCCGGTGACGATGGCCTACGGGCTGAGTTTTCCCGAGGCGAACCGGCGGACCGTCGCCGTCGACACGCCACCGCTGTTCGCCAGCGCTCGGGACGACCCGGAGGTCCAAGCGGAGCTTACCGACGCGCTCGCGGATGCAATCACCTTCACCGCGGGCAACACCCTGGCGTTCTTCCCGAACTACGCGGAGGCCAAGCGGTACCACGATCGCGTGGCCGATACGGTTGAGGCGACGTGTTATCTGGATCACCCCGGCGAGGATGCGACGGGATTGCGCGAGCGGTTCGTCGCGGACGACAACGGCGCGTTGTTTACCTCGCTGTGGGGGACACTCACCGAGGGGGTGAGCTTCGACGGAACGGACGCCCGGTCGGTCGTTGTCGTTGGCGTGCCGTACCCCCGGCTGGACGATCGCACGGAGGCAATCCAGGCGGCATACGACCGGGTGTTTGAGGACCGTGGGATCAACGATCCCGGGTGGCACTACGCCGTTGAGGTGCCGACCGTTCGCAAGACCCGCCAGGCACTCGGACGGGTCATCCGGTCACCCGAGGACATCGGGACGCGCATCCTGCTGGACCGTCGGTACACCGCCGCAGGTCGGAGCGATCTCGGGGCCTACAGCGTGTATGAGACGCTTCCTGAGGACCTCCGGGCGGAGTTGGTTGACGTCGCCCCGGAGAAGCTCAAGTTCGCGCTGTTGAACTTCTATCAGTCACACGACGCCTACGACGGCACGCCGCCGGCACCCTGATCACTCGGGGGTGAGGAGTTCGATACCGGCAAAATGCTCGTCGGCGAGGTGGCCGACAACGTGGTCAGCGACCGCCGTCGGGTCAACGCCGTCGTCGGTCTCAAGGCGGTCGTCAACGCCGAGATAGGCAATATCACCGACGAAAAGGTGGTTCTCGCCGATCCGGACGTGTTCGCGGAGGGTGCACTCAAGCCAGGCGGGCGCCCCAGCGACTCGCGGGGCGTCGATGCGCTCGCAGGCGGTCGAGTCGACGTCAGCGGCTGCGAACTCAGAGCCATCGATCTCGCCAGCGGTCTCGGCCATCGCGGCGAGCGTATCGTGAGTAACGAGATTGTGAGCGAAGGCCTCGGTATCGAGCACGTTCCGGGCGGTATCCTTCGGTTCGCCGTCGGCGTCGGGCGCAACGCACAGCAGCATCGTCGGCGGGTCGACACTCCCTGGCACCACGAAGCTATAAGGCGCAAGATTCGGCGTCCCATCGGCACTGATGGTACTGATCCAGCCGATCGGCCGCGGCGAAGACAGCAGACTGAGTGTCTCGAATAGCTCGTGCGGCGGCATGGCCGTTGGATCCTGTTCCATATTCGACCCACGGCGACGATCCCTAATGAACGCTTGTGAGCGCGAAGGCGACTACGGCGGGATAGGCAGCGGGATCGTCCCGACGGCCCGGGCCTGTGCGGCGTCCCACAGCAGCAACTCGGTGATCGTCCAGGAGATCGACTCGATTGAACGGTCGGATAGCCGTTCGGCCGCCTCAAGCGGGCCGTCCCGGGCGAGGGTGATGTGCATGGTGTAGGCCTCACCCTCAAGGTCGGTCTCGGCGCCGAAGGCCTCAACCAGCCGGCCGTGTAGGCGATCCAGACCGGGGCTGTCGAGGGCAAGGTACACGACCGGTCCAGGGCCACGCGGCGGATCGGCGAAGTACTCGATGCCGGTGACGGTGACGTCGATGGGCTGGGTACCGGCGAGTTCCCGCCGGATGCGCTTGCTTTGGCGCTGGAACGTAGCGGTGTCGCCAAGACGCTTGATGAGGATCGAGTGCTCGCGGCGAATCGATGCGAAGGCCGAGAGTGCCGGCCGGAGGTCGGCCGCAAGCGCACTCACTCGTCCCGGCACCGCCGCGTTGACGCTATACACAGACACATCTCGTCACGGGGGGTCAATCAGCCCATCGGTCGATCCGAAGCGGTTTTCCGCCTCTCGGGGAAACGCCATGGCATCATGCGATCGCGGGTCGGGCACGTGCTCGTTATCTGCCTGCTCGTCGG
>CAZFMU010000099.1:0-6915 GCA_964520165.1 uncultured Salinarchaeum sp.
GTTGAGCGCGCCGGTCACGCCGGAACGCTTGATCCAAAAGTCACCGGCTGTCTTCCGATTCTTACTGGTGATGCTACCCGCATCGCGCCGGCCTTTCAGGACGCAGATAAAGAGTACGTGGCCGTGCTTGAACTCCATGACTCGCCGCCGGAACGTAAGGACATTGAGGCGGTCTTCGCTGAGTTTACCGGGCCGATCTACCAGAAACCCCCGCGTAAGAGTGCCGTTGCTCGCACCCTTCGTGTCCGCGAAATCTACGACCTCACGTTGCTTGAGATCCGCGACCGGCAGGCGCTTCTCCGAGTGCGCTGTGAGAGTGGTACCTACGTCCGCAAGCTGTGTCACGACCTCGGTCTCGCCCTCGGAACCGGCGCACACATGGGCGATCTTCGACGCACCGCCGCCGGGCGCTTCAACGACGGCGATCTCGTCACGCTTCAGGAGCTGGTCGACGCTATCGCCTACCACGATCAGGGTGTCGATGATCCTCCGGTCGAACTCGCGCAGGTGCTCGCCCCTGCCGAGCGTGCCCTCAATGATCTTCCGCGATTGACGATCGCCCCTTCGGCGGCCGAGGCGGTCGCCACCGGAGCCCCGGTGTACGCTCCGGGGGTGATCGGATACGATGAGACGGTCGCCGCGGCGCTGGATACCGATGATACCCCGCTTGTGGCGTGTTTCACCCCCGATGGAACCGCCGTCTGTCTGGGTTCGCTCGTCGGCGATCCCCGGGCCGACTCCGGAACCGTCGTTGATCTAACGAGCGTTCTGGTGAACCCATGATGCCGCCACGTCGCTACTCATGGCGACGACACCGCCTTAGCCGAAGCCGATAATGTGTGCCACCGGATTCAGTATCGCGACGATGGCGATCAAACCGACGACGAATGCCCCTCTGGTGATCGGTATCTGGTCCATCTTACGGTATACTGTCGGGCCGTAGCGTGGCGCTGTGGCCAACAACTCGCTTATGCGGCTTGAGCCACAACCGGCCGTATCGATGGCCACACAGTCGCCGGCATCGCTCTCGGTGACGATCGTCGACGGGTACGTTGACGAGCCGGCGAACTTCGGGGTTCCGCCGTACATCTCGACGTACCCACGGTACGTTGCCGGAGCGCTTGTTGACGCCGGTGTTCCACGCGAGCAGATCGCCTACCGAACGATCGACCAACTCCGCGAGGACCGCACACGCTGGAGTGCGGTCTCCGATGCCGATCTTATGATCTATGTCGGGGGGATGACGGTCCCAGGGGCGTACGTCGGCGGGACGCCGGCCGATCCCGAGGAAGTCCGCGAACTCGCCTGGAGTGCTGACGGCACGAGTCTAATCGGCGGGCCGACCCGGTTTGGGGTCGGTGAGGAAAACGCCGGCCGGGTCGAGACCCGTCGCGACGATCTCGATTTTGATTTCCTCGCAATGGGCGATGTCGAGGCGGCCGCCTACGACCTCGTCGACTCCGGACTTGAGGGCTTTGCCGATCGGTACCGAACGCTTGCGGAACTTCGTCGGTGGGCACCGGCCGGCGCGTTCATCGTTGAGCAGCATCCGAACCATCCTGAATACCTCGTGTGTGAACTTGAGACGAGCCGCGGCTGTGCCTACCGGTGCTCGTTCTGTACTGAACCGCTGTATGGTGATCCAACGTTTCGCGATCCCGAGGCGGTCGTCGCCGAGGTTGACGCGCTCGCCTCGCGCGGGGTCAAGCACTTTCGGATCGGTCGGCAGGCCGACCTGCTCGCCTACGGTGGTGACGGTCGCGCGCCGAACCCGGACGCCATCGAACGGCTCTACCGTGGGATTCGCGAGGCGGCCCCCGACCTTGAGACCCTCCACCTCGACAATATCAATCCCGCGACCATCGTCGAGTATCCCGACCGGGCGCAGGCGGCCCTTGAGACGATTGCCCGGTACAACACGCCCGGTGACACCGCTGCCTTCGGACTCGAATCGGCCGATCCGCAGGTTCAGGAGGAAAATAACCTGGTTGTTTCCGCCGATGAGTGTTTCGAGGCTGTCAAGATCGTCAACGAGATTGGTGGACATCGACCGGCTCCAGACCGCCTTCCGAAGCTCCTTCCCGGGATCAATTTCGTCCACGGTCTCGACGGCGAGCGCCCGGAGACATTCGAGTACAACCAGCAGTTTCTCGAGCGGATCATGGCGGCGGATCTAATGGTCCGTCGGGTCAACATCCGACAGGTCATGGCCTTTCCGGGCACGGACATGGCCGAGACGGGAACCGAGATCGCCGACCGCAACCACGACCGGTTCCTATCATACAAGCGCACCGTGCGCGAGACCTTCGACCAGCCAATGCTCGAACGCGTGGTTCCCCCAGGAACACGCCTGCCGGACGTCCATCTCGAGTACCACGAGGACGGCCGGACCTTCGGCCGCCAGCCGGGGACCTATCCGCTCCTCGTCGGGCTCCCCGAGGAGCGTGAACTGGACCGAACGATCGACGTTACCGTCGTTGATCACGGCTACCGCTCGGTGACGGGGATCCCCGCACCGCTTGATCCCAACGCGGCGTCGATGGCCGAACTCACGGCCGTTCCGGGCATTGGCCGTTCTCGGGCCGGCGATATCATCGTCAACCGACCGTACGACGCAGTTGAGGAACTTCCGGTCGAAGCCGACCTCACTCTCGATGCGTTCTTCGCGATTCCGGACACACCGCGCGCGTAAGGCTACTCGTCGATGACCTCACCGACGGCAAAGTTCGACTTGACGTCGCTAATCTCGATTTTGACCCGGTCACCAACATCGGTATCGGGAACAATAATCACATATCCGCGCTCGACGCGCGCGATTCCATCCCCTTGCTTCCCGAGATCCTCAATCTCGACATACCGAATCTCGCCAACCTCAACGGGCGGTTGTGGCTCGCCCGGCGGACGCTCGGCCGATCGCTCGGAGTGGTGTGATCCGGTCTGATTGGCGATCATCGCGACGCGGTAGACATCGTCAGTGTCGATCGCTCCAGCCTCAATCTCGCGGCGGGGGATCTCGATGACATACCGGTCGTCCGCTGCTTCGAGTTCGGCACTGAACAGACAAAGGAGTGAATCTGAGAGTTCCACGATAGACGCCCTCCATGCAAGCCTGCATGAGCGGTGGATATAGAACTACCGCCTGACACGGTTGTTGCCCTGGTACTCACCTCTCGGCGCGGACGTGCTCGTGGAGGGCCGCAAGCGCCCGGGTAGCGATCTTCGCCTTGATATCGGTCCGCGACCCATCGAAGACGTGGTGTTCGACGGTCGCCCAGGAGGCTCCCGACTCCCACGGCCCGGCGTGGGCGATCCCGATGTAGACGGTTCCGACCGGTGTCTCCGGGGTGCCGCCGGTTGGTCCCGCAACGCCGGTGGTGGCAATCGCCCAGTCGGCACCTCCACGATCACGCACCCCACGCGCCATCGCCTGGGCCGTCGGTTCGCTAACGGCCCCGTGGTCGTCGAGTACCTCCCGTGGGACGGCCAACTCGCGGAGCTTTGAGCCGTAGGCGTACGTGACGACACCGAGTTCGAAGTAGTCGCTCGCGCCGGGGATATCGGTAATACGCGATCCGATGAGCCCGCCGGTACAGGATTCGGCGACGGCTACCGTCTCCTCGCGCTCGCGGAGCACGTCACCGACACGCGCCTCAATCGTGGTCGTCTCCTCGGACATACACGGGGTATCGGGTGGTAGCTGAATCAACCTTTTTGCCCTTGGTCGGTCGGATCGATTGGCGTTCCGTCGACCTGTTTCGGTCCCTCGGCGTCGTATACAACCGGCCCGTCGGTCGTCACCGGCTCGTATGCCGCTCGAAGCGCGAGTGCTTGTTCGGCCTCGACGATCGCCCGCCGCTTTAGCGTGCGCGCGAGCGCCTGTGCTTCCTCGTGGCTCATCTCCTCGCCAAGTCCCGGACACTCGCTCGTTTCAACCGTTCCATCGCGGGGATCGACCCGGAATGGGTACGTCTGACAGATCAACGGCCGGTCCTCGTAGATCTGACAGCCCTCTTCATCGTCGTAGAATACGCAGTCACCGCAGTCGTCGACCTGTAGTGCCCACTCGAAGGTCTCGCCGGTCTCCAGTCCGTAGGGCATCGGTCGGGCGATAGCCGGCCATGTACCGTCGATCGCACGGACCTCGTCGGGAAAAATTGTCGCCGTATGTGGCTCATCCGCCTCGGCCGTGCAACAGGAACCACACCGCTGGCAGGCGAAGCCGATCGACTCAATCTCTCTTGCGATCGCCTCGACATTGAGGTCGCGGGCTGCGGCGAGCTCCGCCTCACGGTCCATACCGGTATTGGGGCGTCCGCCGGAATAAGACCGCCGTTCGGCGGCGTGGGCGACGAAAACGCTTTTCGGTCCGGGGTCGGAAGCCAGAGGCATGGCAGATGACAACGCCGAGGAGTCGTCCGATACTCCCAACGACGACGCCGAAGCATCCGACGAGAAGTCCTTCCGTGAGCGGGTTGAGGAGATCCGCCAGCAACGATCGGAGGGTGGCGAAGAGGACCGAGAAGAGCGCATGGAAGAGATGATGGGCGGCGGCCCGGGCGCCGGTGGCATGGGCGGTAACCCCTTCGCTCAGATGATGGGCGGCATGATGGGTGGCGGTCCCGGCGGTGGCCCAGGCGGTGCTGGCGGCGACGAGGTCGGGAACGAGGAACTCGTTCGTGAGGTCCGACAGCTTCGCGACGAGGTCCGCGATGTCACTCGCCAACTCCAGCGCATTGCCGACGAACTTGAGGACTGAGTCCTCCTGCCCGACGGTCCGGTAGGGCATGTCCGATATCGCTGCGGAACGGATTGACCGCCTTGAGTCGCTCGCGGCGACGGCCGCTGCCGAGGACGACCGGGACCTAGCCCGGTATTACGTTCGTCTCGCCAAGCGGATCGCCGAGCGCAACCGCCTCTCGCTTCCCCGGTCGTTCAAACGACGCACGTGTGATGCCTGTGATCTCTATCTTCTACCGGGAACAACCGCCCGGGTGCGACTCAACGACGGCGTCGTCGTGACGACCTGCGCCTGTGGGGCGATCGATCGGTACCCCTACGAGGACTGATCCGATTCCGACGACCGTGTTCGATTCGACTGGTCGATCACTCCCTCTCCGTCTCGGTCCGGGAGACGTTGGCCGTTTCATCGATCACGTACTGCTGTCCGACCATCGGGTCAAGCAGCCGATCAACCGGCGCCCGGTCGTCCCGCAATACTGGAACGTCGTCCGTTCGGGGCGGTGGTCGGTAGTGGCTCACCGCTGTTTCGAGATCAAGTCCGATCGCACGCCGGTCGTTGCGCGCCCGTAATGTCGATTGATTCACCCGGCTGTCGTGCTTTGTCGCCACCAGTTCGACGTTCTGGACGACAGGGGCCGACGTTGTCGGGAAGGTATACACCTGCGGGAACACCTGGTCCATTGTTTTGTACTCGGCGCGGTAGAACTGCGAGGCCGGGCCGCTCGGTGCCGAAATCAGGTTCGCGACGACCATTCCGTCGGCTGTGAGTCGCTCGTCAAGTAACTCCATGAACTCGACGGTCGTCAACTGGAAGGGGACGGTGTCCTTCCGGTAGGCGTCTAAGACAATCAGATCGTACGTGCGGTCGGTCTCGGAGAGATACTGCCGCCCCCCGGCGTTGTGGATCCGCAGTGTCGGAGACTCCTTGACCCCGAAGTAGCGCTTGGCGACATCGATGACCGTCCGGTCGATTTCGACGACATCAACGGTCACGTTGTATCGCCGATCGAACTGCTTCGGACCGGTGAAACCACCCCCGCCGACAAACAGCACGCGGTCGATTGAGGTAGTGGTGTTCGCAAAGAGATACGGCAGGTGGAAGTACCGGGTGTACTCGAAGACATGTCGTTCCGGCTCTGAGCGATCCATCGCGCTGTGACGCTGTCCGTCGAGGTATAGTGTCCGAACGGTCCCGCGGTCAATCACCTCAAGCTCCTGATGGGGCGTCTGGGCCTGGTGAATAATCTGCCCTTCCGCACTTACACCGACCGTGGGGCTCACCACGGCCCCGACAAGCAACACGGCGACGATCACCGCCTGGAGAGTGGCACGTCGCGGGAACTCCGGGGCGAGCAGCCATCCGGCCGTTGTGAGTGTTACTCCCCCGAAAAGGAAGGCGATCGTATCAACCCCAAACGCGGGGATCAACGCGAACGTCGTCCCGAATGCGCCGACAATGCTCCCGATGGTCCCAAGCGCATAGACGTGACCGGACGCTTCTCCGGCGGTGTCCTTGCGCGAGAGTTCGGCGGCGTAGGGGCTGATGAACCCGAGGAGATACGTTGGAGGCCCAAACAGGAGTGTTACCGCCGGGACCGACCCGAAGCGTGCCGGAAGCGGGATGATTTCCGCTGACCGCAGGAGAATATCCCCGGCGAAGATCACGATCGCGACGTACCCGGCCGTCCCGACGAGGAGTCCCACCAGCCGGCGACGACTTGCCCGTCGGGCTGCTCGTCGCCCCCCGAGGTAGTACCCGAGACTCAGTGCTGTCAGGAATACGCCAATAATGCTCCCCCACGTGTAAATACTGTTACCAAACTCGGGGGCGATCATCCGCCCGGCGAGAATCTCGAGCCCCATGCTTGCGACCCCCGAGACGAAGACGGCCACCTCGGGTCCGGTAGGCTTCCTTAGCGATCGGGACACAGAGAGTATACCAGATATGACGAGTAATGCAATAACGGTTGTCGTCGCTCGGAGACCTCATCAATTCGGTGAGCGCCCGGCTCGTCGCCCGACCCGCTTTGTGGCTGTCGCTCACCTTGTGATCATGCCGGTAAAATCCGCGTCGCTGGTCGCCGTACGATCGACGCCGAGACGAAGCCCGTCTCGGCTAAAGCCGAACGACGTTCGTCGCTCGGGGCCCCTTGGGGGCCTGTTCGATGTCGAATT
>CAZFMU010000100.1:0-6711 GCA_964520165.1 uncultured Salinarchaeum sp.
GTCTTCGAGCGGTTCTTCGGACACTTCGGGCGCGAACCCGGTGACTTCTACGAGCTCACCCAACTCGATCCCGCCTACCAGGTCAACTGGAAGGACGGCGACGAGGCGGTCATGCCGACCGACCGCGCCGACCAGAAGGCGCTGTTCGAGCGCTATGAGGACGGCGCCGGCGAGCGTCTCGATGACTACCTCGCGGACTCCGCGGAAGCCTACGATCTGGGCATGGAGCGGTTCGTCTATCCCAACCGGTCGCGCTTCCGGGACATGGTTGATCTCGATATGGTCAAGTCCGCCCGGGCGCTGCCGAAGCTCCGCACGATGGACGACTACGTCCAGTCGTACTTCGAGCATCCCAAACTCCGCCAGCTCACGGAGTACAAGCTGGTCTTCCTGGGTGGATCGCCGTACAACACGCCGGGGATCTATACCCTGATGAGCCACGTCGACATGAACCTCGGGGTGTACCACCCGACCGGCGGAATCGCGACGGTCATCGACGCGTTCGTCGAGTTGGCGACGGAGCTAGGGGCGACCATCGAGACCAACGCCGACGTCACGGCGATCACACCAACCGGCGGCGACGGACCGAAGTTCGCCCTCGAAACCGACGACACCACCTACCGGGCCGACCGGGTCGTCGCCAACGCCGCGCCACCTCACGTCGAACAGGATCTTCTGCCGTCGGGCTACAGCCGCCGAGAGAGCTTCTGGGAGTCGCGCACCTACGCGCCGTCGGCGTTTCTCATGTACTTCGGCGTCGAAGGCGAGATCGACGAGATCGAACACCACACGCTGGTGTTGCCGACCGACTGGAAACCCCACTTCGATGCTATTTTCGAGGATCCCGCCTGGCCGGATGACCCGGCGTACTACGTCCACGTTCCCTCACGGACGGATCCCACCATCGCGCCCGACGGTCACGAAGTTGTCTTCGTGTTGGTCCCGCTGGCCCCCGGGCTCGAAGACGGCCCCGAGATTCGCGACCGGTACCAAGAGCGCATCCTTGATGATCTGGCCGAGCAGACCGGCCTGGACATCCGTGACCGGATCGTCCTCGAAGAGCGGGCCTGCGTGTCCGAGTTCGCCGACCGGTTCAACGCGCCGCAAGGGACCGCACTCGCACTGGCTCACACCCTTGATCAGACCGGACCACTCCGACCGGCCCACCGCGCACCGGGGCTTGAGGGGCTGTACTACGCTGGGGCCTACACCAACCCCGGAATCGGCATGCCGATGTGCATCCTCAGCGGCGAGCACGTCGCGAACACCGTCGCCAACGATGTCGACGGCGGTGGGCTGTTCCCCTCGGTGATTCCGACCTCGACGCTGTACTGAGCAATCGGGAGTCAGCGGTCACCGAAAGCAGTACGTCCAGCCACCCGGCGTCGCTGTGTGTGCCGCCGCTTGCACGCGTTCGTGAGCAATGGAGGTTGTTGTCCGAACCGACAGCACCGCACAGCACGAACGGGCGCGTCAAGGAAAGGGCTCACCGCGTACATTCGGGGCCCGGGGTCGGCATCACTCAACACAACTGCCGCACGGTGTCGGCGACGGCCTCAGGATCGGCGCCGAGAACGTAGATCAGTGGTTCGATGCCGTAGCCACCGGTCTGGTAGATCACATCGGCATCCGGCGTGGTAGCGACCGCCTCCTCGACGACCTGCTTCGAGTCGGTGTCGGCGGTGGCGGCGAACTCGATGGCTGTATAGCCGGCGTCGGTCAGCGCCGACAGCAACGACTCGGTGTACTGGATGTTGATCGCCGCCGTCGCATCACTGCCGCCGCGACGGGCAGCCAGTAGAATCGATGCAACGTGTTCGCTGACGCCGAACTCCGGCTCGCCGGGGACGGTCGCCTGGCCTTTGACATCAAGAATGCGTCCGGGGACGCCGGCGACATCGTCAAGCTCGGTCGCCCCCGGGAGACACGCCACAAGGTTTGCGCCGACCTGTGGGATGAGTCCCGCGAATCCGGAGGTGGTCTCAAGGATGCGCAGCCCACGACGCAAGGCCGCAAGCGTGCGTTCGGTCACCCGAAGGTTGCTCTCGGGGTCGTGGATCTGGGCGGCAATATCCTCGTGTTCGGCGAGTGCCGGCATCCGCTCCTCGTGGAGATCGGCGAGCACGCCACCGACCTCAAGGTCGCGGATGAGCACCTCAAGCTCAACGAGGGCGCGCACCCGGCCGGTGTCACCCGCCGCGAGTTCGTCCGCGAGTTGGTCAACGGTCGACCGAACCCGTGGATGCGACCGGACGGCGTCGTTGCCAGCGACCTGGCCATGGGCGTACTTCGAGACGGCACTCTGGCTAATCCCCAGGAGTTCGGCCACCTCGCGCTGGGTCAGCCCCTCCTCGCGGAGGCGCTCGGCGAGCATCGAACGGACGGTCGGGAGAAACTCCTCGACGACGACTTCTTCGATAAACTCCATGTGTGATCAGTAGCGCGTTCGGGGGGCCCCAAGAGTGTACGATCGCTGCACAATCGCGGATTTGATACGGCGGGGTATAAGTATACGGGCACCACGCCGACGGCAGGCGATAACCGGCTAGTCGTCCTCGTCGAACTCGGGGTCGTTGCCGATCCGGGAGGCCTGCGGACCGGACTGATCCTGATACTTCGAGCCACGGTCGGTCCCGTAGGGTCGGTCGGCGGGACTGCTCAGCTCGGTGAACGTCAGCTGCGAGATGCGCATGCCCGGCGAAAGCGCCACGGGAGCCGCACCGAGATTCGACAACTCAAGGGTGATCTGGCCTTGATAGCCTGGATCACACAGACCGGCGGTGTTCGAAAGGAAGATCCCACCACGGCCACCCAGGAAGTTCTCGATCGATCGACCGTTCGGCTGGACCTCAAGATCGTAGGTGGGCTCGACGCGATCGGTCGGAACCACGTCGGTGACCCGCTCGAAGCGCACGTCACCGTCAACGAGTTGATCCAGCCGCGTTGTCTCGGCACCAGCCGCCGCGTAGTGCGCCCGTAAGGCAGCGAGCGTCGTCCGGGCGACGGTCGCGTCGGGGTCCGTCTCAAGGCGCTGCAACTGGGCCGGCGCAAGCCCGCCGATTGCGGCGGCGACAGTCGCACGCGACGCCTCAATCGTCTCCCGGAGCGAGCGCAACAGGGCACCCGGCGCGGGCAACCGGTCGGGCGTCGCGTCATCGGCGTGCAACTGGAGCGTCCGGTCATCGGCCGGATCGAGCGACGCGTCGATCCCCAGCCGCCCAGCACAGTAAAACAGCCGGTCGGCGAGCACGGCGGTCGGAGCCTGGATCGTCGCGTCGGTCAGCGAGGCGTCAAGCGCGCGGCCAGCAGCACCCGCGAGGAGGCCGGTGAGCACGGCGTCGGGCCAGTCCCAGATCACATCGGACACCCCAGAGCCGTCGGTGAGCGCGGCAAAGAGCCGCGCCCAGAGCCGCGAGCGGACGCTAAGGGCGTCGTCATCGGTGGCAAGCGTGACTCCGGGGCGGTCGAACCACGTCCGCAGTCGATCGGTGTCAGCCCCATTGGCAAAGCGGATCGTCCCATCATGGAGTGTCCCATCAACGAGGTATCGGCCAAGGACCCACCCGAAGGAGGGGGTCAACTCCAGTTCGTGGGGGAGTCGGGCGCCATCGGCGACGAGCATTTGCTGGGCGTTCGGCGCGACCGCCTGGCCGGCGCCGTCGGCCGCCACACTGTGGATGTCGGGGGCATCGGCAAGCAGCGTCTCGACATCAAGTGTCTGGCGTACACCACGCGGGCGCGGCAGTCGATCGGGGACCATCACGAGACTGCCGGGGGCGTCCTCGCTGGGAATCCGGGTGACCCCGCCGGCCGGATCAAGGGTGAAGAGGTTGTGATCGGCCGTGACCCGGACCTGTCGTCCGGAGGCCAGTGTCACGCGGTAGATCCGCGTGGCAGGATTGGTGATGTAGTTCGTGATGGGATGGGTGCTCACCTGGAGGGTATGTGGGTCGAATCCGACGACGCGGGCGTTGCGGTGCTGCTCGACAACATCGCCGATCCGGTGAAAGCCAAAGCCGTCCGTTGGCGTCCACAAGAACAGCTCCTCGTCGGCGGGCAGCGAGGCGTGAACGACAATGGCCAGCCGGCCAAGCGAGGATCGTCCCTCGACGTGGGCGATGAGATCCGGGGGGATCTCGACGCGTTCCTTGGTCGTCCCGAGGACGAAGTCACCGGGATGGAGAATAAACTCACCATCGGGGTCAACGACGGTCTCTGAGACGTACTCGTGGACCTCATCGGCGGAGTCGGGGTGGATATAGGGGATGTTCGTCCGCTGGAACTCAAGGAACTCCCGCCCCAGGCGGAGGTCAACGCTCGCCGGCTGGATCTGGATGTCGGGATCCGCAAGCGGCTCGATCGTCAGGTCCCCGGATTCGAGCCGCCGGAGGATATCGCGGTCCGAGAGGATCATACGGGGGCAAGGGAGCGGGGGAATTTAGATGGGTGGGTCTGGCCCGACACAGAGTGAGTAGCGATTTACCGCGCCCCACCGAACGGGAGGTATGAAACAGGCGATCGTCGCACGGACCGATCTGTCGATGGGTGTCGGCAAGCTTGCCGCCCAGGTTGCCCACGCGTCGTTGCAGGCCTATGAAGACGCTCCGACAGCCGACCAGCGCGCCTGGAAACAGGAGGGGCAAAAAAAGATCGTTCTCAAAGGCGAAGACGACGACCAACTCTTCGCACTAGCAGAGGCAGCCGAACGCGGCGGCCTCCCGCACGCGGTCGTCAGAGACGCCGGACACACCCAACTTGAGCCGGGAACGGTCACCACGCTGGCCGTGGGGCCCGCTGCGGACACCGCTGTTGATGAAGTCACCGGTGACCTCGCCCTGTACTGATGGTCACGCACTCCCCACACGCGATCGAACAGGCCGTTGGATTGGAGTACTACAGCAGCGACACCGACGGGATCGGGGGGACACTCCGCGTTGACCCCGCGGACTTCCGGGTTCGCGAGCGCGAGGCGGTCGATGTCGAACCGCTCGATGCCGATCCGGGGGCGTACCCACACGTGGTCTTCAGGGCAACGCTCACGAACCACGAGACCAACGCGTTCGCCGCCGCGCTGTCCGATCGGCTGGGTATCAGTCGCGAACGGGTTCGCTGGGCGGGAACCAAGGACAAACGCGCCGTGACGACCCAGCTGTTCTCGGTCGACCGCGTTGACCCGGAACAACTCGCCGGCATCGAGTTGCCGGATGTTGATCTTGAGCTCCTCGGGCGGGCCGGACGAGCGGTCGCACTCGGTGATCTTCGCGGGAACGACTTCACCATCACACTCCGAGACCCAGCGAGCGATGAGGTCGCCGACCGCGTGGCCGCTATCACCGACGAGTTGCGCGCGTTCGGTGGCGACGAGCGTGTCGGCGTACCGAACTACTTCGGTCAGCAGCGCTTCGGCAGCCATCGGCCGGTCACCCACAAAGTCGGGCTGGCGATCCTCCGGGGCGACTGGGAGGCGGCGGTCCGGACCTACGTTGCCGACCGCGCTGAGACCGAACCAGCGGCGACGTATCAGGCACGCGGGGTTGCCGGCGAGCGGTTCGACGCCGGCGACTGGCAGGGCACACTTGAGGCCCTCCCGGAGCGACTGGGCTACGAACGCGCGTTGATGCACGCCCTGATTGAGGGAGCTGACTACCGGGGGGCGATCGAGACCCTCCCGAGCACCCTCCAGCGGCTGTTCATCCACGCCGCCCAGTCCTATGTCTTTAATCGAATTCTTTCTGCGCGCCTCAAGCGGGGACTGCCGTTTCACCGGCCGGTGGCCGGCGATGTCGTCTGTTTTGCCGACGACGGCACGCCAGCGACCCCGGATCCCTCACGCGTCCAGCGGGTGACCGACCGTCGCGTCGAGACGATCGGGCGTCACTGTGATCGTGATCGCGCCTTCGTAACGGCGCCGCTGGTCGGGACCGAGACCGACCTGGCCGAGGGCGATCCCGGGGCGATCGAACGAGCGGTACTGGCAGACCTCGATATTGATCCGGCAGACTTCGATTTGCCCGATGAATGGGCCTCAAGCGGCACCCGACGAGCCATCTTGGTGCGAACGGAGCTTGAGACGCGTGTCGATCCCGAGGCGGTAACGTTTGATTTTACCTTACCAAGCGGGGCCTACGCCACGGTCCTCCTTCGGGAGTACCGCAAGCGTCCGACGCGGTAACACTGCGTGCGATGAGTGTTTACGTTTCCGACACAAACAGAACCCGTGGACTGTCGGCAGTGTGGCTCACCGCTTGATCGCCCCGGCGATTACTGTCTGGTGTGTCACACGACGAACGCCGACGCCGTCGTCGTTGACACCGCCCGCCGACGAACGACACTAACGATGCTGCGTGAGGAGACGATTCTCGGGCGGACGACCATCCGGACGACTCCCGAGGAGGGCGAAGACGAACTGCGTGAGTTGCGCAACTACGCTGGGCGGATCGCCGACGAACTCCACCGGAAGCGGCCCGAGGCGGTTTACGCGGCCGGCGATCGCGCCGTAATCCGCGAGCTCCGCCGGCAGTCACGGTATGAACTCCGCCGCCTCGGCGGGGATGACACGGTCGATCCGGTTGAGCGTGCGCTCGAACGTCGGGGAAGCCGGGCGCTTGATGTCGTCGAGACACCACCAGCGGAGAAACTCGGGGGGTCTCACACCACGCTCATCGGCGGGCGCGATGGCATGCAGGCCATCCGGACGGTCGCCGAACACCC
>CAZFMU010000101.1:0-6705 GCA_964520165.1 uncultured Salinarchaeum sp.
TCAGCGGAGGTCGTGGTAGGTTTTTCGCAGAGTGACCGGCGAGACGTCGGCTACCTCCGCGATAGCGGTCTGAGAGATATCAAAATTAACCCGGCGGGCGGCGGTATAAAGACAGCCGGCAGCGACGCCAGTTGGATCCCGGCCGACGACGAGACCCTCTTTTTCAGCCTCGGTGGCGAGCGCCATCGCCTTCGCCGTCACGGCGTCAGGGACCGACAACGCAGAGGAGAACCGGGGGATATACTCGGTCGGAGAGATGGGGCCGGTCGGGATACCGAGCTCGCGGTTAAGCGCGTCGTAGGCAGCGCGTAGTTCGGCGACATCGGCGCGGGCGTGTTCGGCAATTTCGTCGACCGTCCGCGCGATCGACTGGACCCGACAGATCGCATACACGGCTGCCGCAGCGAATCCCTCAAGTGATCGACCGCGGAGGAGGTCAGCCGACTGTGCGGAATCAAAGAGCGCACAGGCGGATTCGCGGATTGGTCGCGGGAGTTCAAGCGTGCTCACCAGCCGACGGATTTCGGTAAAGGCGTACACCTTGTTGCGATCGGCCTTGGTCGCGATCTTCGCACGATTGTGTTCGCGGCGCATCCGGGCCAGCTGTCGGCGTTTGCGACCGGTGAGTCGAAGATTGGTGTCATTCCCAATCTCGGTTGAGAGCCCCCGATCGTGACGCGAGCGCGTCAGCGGGGCCCCCGTTCGTTTGCGGTCAGTCGGGTCGTCGTCGAAGGACCGCCACTCTGGACCGTGATCAATGGCGTCCTCGGCAACAATCAAGCCGCATTCCGCACAGAGCGTTTCGCTGTCCTCGGTAACGAGGTGTCCCTGGCACTCCGGACATTCGGTGGGGGATTGCGTCTGCATCATCACAGGTGAACGTTGGCGCCGATAGGGTATTTAAACCGCGCCGGCAGCGCCGGTAGATACCCGATGAGCACGGCATGAACCTACCGGTTACCGGTAGGTGACTGTGTGCGCACGCTAGACAGCCCGGACAGGCACCCCATGTCTTTACTACGGGGGTCGGAGAATCGCTGGGTATGGGACTCGCCGAGATCGCCGCCGGCCTGGAGGTGACCACCGAACAGCGCGACCGCGGCGTCGCCACGGTCAATGACGCCGGTGACGGTCTCACAGAGCGGTTGGGGGCCTACGCGGACACACTCCCGTGTTCGACTGAGGCGGCGGCAACACTCATTGAGGCGTACGCCGCCGGCAAGAGTGTCGGACGCGCCGGCGAGACGGCTGGCGTTCCGACGATAACCGCCGCGAAGGTGCTCCACCAAGTCGGCATCGACGGCGTCTGTCCAATGACACCTCAGGGGCGGGCGATTGTCCGTGACTGGCTCGATGCCCGGATTACGCGGAGCGAGGCCCGCGAACTCACCGGGGCGAGCGAGACCGAGTTTGAGCTCACGGTATACATTGAGACCCACGATTCGATTCCTGGAGCGAGGGCAGCAATCGAGCCAGCACTCGGGCAAGATGGGAGCCCAACGACACAGAAGCGCGATTTGCTCGCAGAGACAATGACCGGTGCAGACGAGTTCCGTAACTGAGGTTAACCCTCTCGCACCCCTAAGGGGCGGGCGTCCGCTCGCTTCGTGTCACTAAGGGCGGGTTACAGGAATCTCAACGCCACAGAGTTGACTGGCAAGTGTTGCAAGCGCCGTCCGGGTCTGCTTGGATATCGACGATGGATCGGCTGGTGCGGACATCCCTGGAACGATGTCCGGAAGCACGACATCAACCGCATCGGCGTGTTTGTTCCGACCGGTCGCGAGAGTCGTCGTCCATTCAGCCCCGATATCTTCGATTCGTCCCTGCATGGTGTACAGCGCGTCAAGACCGTATTCGTCTGCACGCGTTGCGATCCCGACCGTCGACGCCTCGGTGACGGCCGCGACGGCAGGGTTCGAGCCGATTGGTGGCGTGTGAACGATAACGTGATCATAGCGCGTCGCTGCCGCCTCAAGTATGGGGGAAAGCTGCTGAGCCGCTTCAGAGGCCTTAGCCCGGGCGAGACGGGCGAAAGGAGCACGAAACGGACTGACAGCGATGTGGTCGCCAGCAACCTGGATCGGATAGGTTGCTTCCTCGAGCGTCGCATCGCCGAGGAGCACTTGTGAAAGATCAGAGTCGATCGCCCCGGGGGTATACCGAGCCAGCGGCTGGATGTCGGCGTCGACATCAAGAAGGAGCACCGAGCGGTCGGCGGCTGCAAGCATCCCGCCTAGCGCGAGACATAGCGGCCCGCTGGCGGTACCATCACTGGCACGGGCAAGCGCAGCCGTTGTGGACGATGCGGCAGTCGGCGCGGAGGCAGAGGGCATCGGGGTGCCTCGTCACCGGGCCCCCGAGATCGCGTCAGCGATCCGCTCAAGTTCCTCGTCGTCCGCCTCAGTCTGGGTGCCGACAACGCCGTGGATCGGCTGACCGCCATCTCCCTCGTGACGCGGGATGATGTGAGCGTGAATATGGTCGATCTCCTGGCCGGCCGCTGGACCGTTGTTGACTCCGATGGTTGAGGCGTCCGCATCAACCGCCGCCTCGACGGCCGGCGCAAGGGTGGTAACGACCCGACCCAGTTCGGCCCCGACCGACGCCGGCATGTCGTCGGTCGTCTCGTGGTGGCTTTTGGGGATCACCAGGGTGTGGCCGTCGACCAGCGGGTTTGCGTCCAAGAATGCGAGGACGGCGTCGTCCTCGTAGACGGTGTGACTGGGCAGTTCGCCGTCGGCGATGGCACAGAAGATGCAATCAGTCATACGTGGGGCGTTGACGGCCGCCATAAGAAACGTTGTGGTCGCGACAGTCGCGATGCAATGACCGATTCTCATTTATCCCCCGAGACGGTCAGAATGGGTATGAGCAGGTTCGAGGAGGTCCCTGATCAGTACGATCCTCAGGCGGTCGAGGACCGTGTGTTCGATCACTGGGACGCCGTTGACGCCTACGAGCAGACCGTCGCCCACCGGGAGGATGGCGAGGACTTCCTGTTTGTTGATGGACCGCCGTACACCTCCGGATCGGCCCACATGGGAACGACCTGGAACAAGGTTCTCAAGGACGCCTATCTGCGGTACCACCGGATGCAGGGCAAGAACGTCCGGGACCGGCCGGGCTATGACATGCACGGACTGCCCATCGAGACGCGCGTGGAGGAGCAACTGGGCTTTGAGAACAAGAAGGACATTGAGGCCTTCGGCGAGGATGCGTTCATCGAGGAATGCAAGGAATTTGCCGAGGAGCAACTCGAGGGACTCCAGTCGGATTTCAAATCTTTCGGGGTCTGGATGGACTGGGAGGATCCCTACAAGACGGTCGCACCGGAGTACATGGAGGCGGCCTGGTGGGGGTTCGCCCGGGCACACGATCGCGGGCTGGTTGAACAGGGACAGCGGTCGATCAGCCAGTGTCCGCGGTGTGAGACGGCCATTGCCAACAACGAGGTCGAATACGAGGACGTTGAGGATCCCTCGATCTACGTCAAGTTCTCGCTCCGGGACCGGCCGGGGTCAGTCGTCATCTGGACGACGACGCCCTGGACGATTCCGGCAAACACGTTTGTCGCCGTCGATGAGGACATCGAGTACGTCGGGGTTGATGCGACGAAAGATGGCGAGACAGAGCGGCTGTACGTCGCTGCGGACACCCTTGAGGAGGTCCTCTCAAAGGGCCGGTACACAGACTACGAGATCGTCGAGCGGCTCACCGGGGCGGAGATGGTCGGCTGGGCGTATCACCATCCCCTCCGAGAGGAGGTTCCCGACGCCCCCGACGGCGAGGACGCACTGCAGATCTACTCGGCTGAGTATGTCGAGGCCGACCGGACCGGATTGGTGCACTCCGCTCCCGGCCACGGTGAGGAGGACTTCGCACGCGGGCAGGAACTCGGAGTTGACATCTTCTGTCCGGTCGGCGGAGACGGAATCTACACCGAGGCCGCGGGTAAATATGCCGGGGCATTCGTCCGAGACGCCAACGAGGATATCATCGCCGATCTCGAAGCGAACGGCCAGCTACTCGCCTCAGAGACGGTCACACACAGTTACGGTCACTGCTGGCGGTGTGATACGGGGATTGTCCAGATCGTTACCGACCAGTGGTTCATCAACATCACCGAAATCAAGGACGATCTCCTCGCGAACATCGAGGACAGCGAGTGGCACCCCCAGTGGGCCCGCGACGAGCGGTTCCGGGACTTCGTCACCGAGGCACCGGACTGGAACGTCTCGCGACAGCGCTACTGGGGGATCCCAATCCCCATCTGGCTGCCCACCGAGACCACCGACGGCGAACCGCGTGAGTGGTCCGGTGACATGGCCGACGCGATCGTGATTGAGGATCGCGAGGAACTCGCCGCCCGGGTGGATCAGGAGATCGATCCAGCGGGCGTTGACCTGCATAAGGACACCGTCGATGAGCTGACCATCACCGAGAACGGCGTACGCTACGAACGCGTCCCCGATGTCTTCGATGTCTGGCTTGACTCTTCAGTGGCCAGCTGGGGCACGTTGCGATTCCCCGAAGAAACCGAGGCGTTCGAGGAGCTCTGGCCAGCGGATCTCATCATGGAGGCACACGACCAGACCCGCGGGTGGTTCTGGTCGCAGCTTGGAATGGGGACAGCGGCGATGGACGCGATCCCCTACCGCGAGGTGCTGATGCACGGCCACGCGCTGATGCCAGACGGCCGGGCGATGTCCAAGTCCAAGAACATTCTCGTCGATCCCCACGAGGTGATGGACCGCTTCGGGGTCGACCCAATGCGCCTGTTCTTGCTGTCGGTCAACGCACAGGGCGAGGACATTCGGTTCTCCTGGGACACGACCGAGGCCATGCAGCGGGACCTGAACATCCTCTGGAACGTCTTCCGATTCCCGCTGCCGTATATGGAACTCGATGGATTCGACCCGGCAACGTTCGATCTCGATGCGGTCGCAGACGACCTCGAAACCGTCGATCGGTGGGTGCTCGCGCGCTTGCAGACGGTGATCGAGACGGCGACCGAACACTGGGCGGACTTCCGACAGGATCGCGCCGCCGACGCGATCCGAGAGTTTGTCGTCGATGATGTCTCGCGGTTCTACGTGCAAGCGGTGCGCGAGCGGATGTGGGAGGAAGAAGATAGCGCCTCCAAGCAGGCCGCCTATCACACGCTGGCGTACGTTCTCAACCGGGTGGTGCGACTGCTGGCACCATTTACCCCGTTCATCGCCGAAGAAATCTACGGGACGCTCACCGGCGATGCTGGCCACCCGACGGTCCACATGTGCGACTGGCCGGCAGCCGACGACCGGTGGCAGGATCCAACCCTCGAGACGGACATCGAGATCATCCGGGCGGTTGAGGAGGCCGGAGCCAACGCCCGCCAGCAGGCCGAACGCAAGCTCCGGTGGCCGGTCACGCGGGTCGTCGTCGCGCCTGACACCGGCCGCGTCAAACAGGCGGTGACCGCACACGAGGATCTGCTGGCCGACCGGCTGAACGCCCGGGAGATTCAGGTCGTGTCGGCCAATGACACCTGGGAGGAACTGCGATACCGGCCGGAGGCCGACATGCGCGAGCTCGGGCCGGCGTTCGGCGGGGAGGCGGAAACGGTCATGAACGCCCTCAAGCAGGTGCGGGTCGCCGAACCCGATCTCGACCGGCTCAATGCGGTGGTCCACGAGGAGGAAATCATCGCCGAAGACGAACAACTCACCGACGAGATGATCGAGTTCGTCCGCGAGCCACCAGAAGCGGTGAGTGACGCCCGGATTGAGCGCGACGGCGAGTCGATGGGAATCGTCTACGTCGATACCGCGCTGACCGAGGATATCGAAAGTGAGGGATACGCCAGGGAGGTCATCCGCCGCGTCCAGGAGATGCGCAAGGATCTCGAACTGGATATCGAGGAGCCAATCCGTCTTGAGTATACAATCGCGGACGACCACGTGGCCGATCTTGTTGCCGAACATCAGTCGCTGATCGCCGAGGAGGTCCGCGCTGAGGAGGTCGGACCGATCGACGATGGCCACCGTCAGAAGTGGGACATCGAAGACACGAGTGTCGAGATTGCGATCGCCTCACTCCGCGAGGCCACTGCCTAACAGTCGTTGAAAACACAGACGGGTTATTCAGCAATGACCAACTGATTAGCCGTGAGACGGCATGCTACCGCCGTCCGCACTGAATAACACAATCGTATTACCAACAGCTGCTAAGCACACCTCAGGGGCGCCGACGAGCGAGTGCACCGAACAGGACGACTGCAAGAATCGCCGCGTATACATCGAATCCAGGGGTCGGGTCGTTTGGTGTAGATCTCGGTGGTCGCCGTATCATTAAAAAAAAAATTGTCGACGGCCCGGTGTCATCGGGGACCTCCTCCGGAGACGAGCGACGCGGATCAGCGCCGAGTGAAAGTGTCTCACGGACCGGCCCGACCGTGACCGTTGGCTCAAACGCCGCAACACCGGTGAAACGAACGGTGACCGGTTCGTCCGGGGGTAGTTGCTGCTCAACGGTCGCCGTACGGCCGCCGGCCTCAATGTGCACCGGACGGGTGAGCGGGTCCGAGAGCCGGTTCTTGACCGTCGCCGTTACAACGATCGTATCGGCCGTTGGTGAGGGACGTGTCGCCGCAAGTTCAAGCGTGATCACCTGCGGGACGACGGCGGTCAGCCGACCGTCACCATCGCCCACGTAGACGGCCGA
>CAZFMU010000102.1:0-6650 GCA_964520165.1 uncultured Salinarchaeum sp.
TAAGACGATCCGACCAATGCGATCTTGAGAGGAACACAGCTGATAAACGGGAGTGACCGCCCTGCGGCCACTCATGCGTATACAAGCTCTGCGAAAACGAAAATATGGTCGTGAACGCGCAGTTTGCCCGTAATGTCATCGTACAGGAGAAGTCCCTGAACGAGGTCGTCGACCCGTGCTTTCCCGGCCGGCGTGTGGTCGCGAATCTCAACACAGATCCGGCCGGCGTTGACCGTTTCAGCATAGCGAACGAGTGCGTCAACCGTCGTATCAGCTGTGGGAGGAGTTGTTGCACAACAGAGACCGCGTGCACGAACATCATCACTGAGACGAGCAATAGAACCGGCTTTGTTGGGGCGAATCAGGTACACCGGTTCCGTTAATGAGACGACCGTATCGACCGTCTCGATGATTGCCGATCGGTGATCCGTTGTTCGGAGGAGCAGCAGAGTCGTCATGAGGGACCGAACACCACCTCACAGAGCGTTCGCTCAACGCGTCGAAGCCGCTCACTCAGTGTCGACGGACTGATGTCAAGTGTCGCTGCCAGCTCGGCGACAGTCGCGTCCTGAGGGACGTTGAAATAGCCCATTTCGTAGGCGGTCTCAAGCAGTTCGAGTTGCGACGCCGATAGTTGGCCGGCCATCGCGTGACGAATCTGTTCACTTCCAAGGGGTGGACTGAGTCGGTCGACCTGGGTCGTCCCGAGGAGCTCAAGCGAGCCATGTTCGTGCTCGATAGCGTCGGCCACCTGTTTGAGATGCTCCCAATCACGGACTGAGACGGTCGCCGTGGTGTTCGCTGGGGTGGCGGTTACCTGGTGGGGAACGGCCATCTGCGTCGCCAGAGCAACAACCAGCGGGATTGTGTCGAGGGGTGTCGAAGCTACCACGTAATGGGCGTGAGTGCCGGCCGACGCCGGTTGTGTGTGGACGATATCAAGCTCGGTGTCTTCGGCCGCAATCGTGAGTTCCTCGGACGCAGAAACAGTGATGAATATTAACGACCGGCTGTCGATCAGTGGCAGTGCATTGTTGAGTTCGATGGTCGTCGCCTCTGTACAGCAATCAAAGACCGTCGAGGCGATACCACTGGTGGGAAACTGAAACTCGACACGGAGCATAGATTGCGTACTCATCAGGTGCGATACAGCGCGGGGGGCGACGGCGTTACTGAGCATCGATACCAACTACCACGAGGCGACACGATACCCGAATGTACGACATAAACGTAATAAATCCTCGGTCGGACTGATCGCCTGTCACGCCGTTGGTCGGGTATCAACGGGCGGCATATATCGGATCGGTTCGTGGGATCTGGACCAGTATTCGCGTCGGTTCATGGCAAGTGGTGACAATGGATAAGTCAGCCGTGTCCAACCGGGTGCCGATGGCAACTTCCGAAGACCACACGCCGGAGATTCTCTCGATCGACGCCGGAGGAACGATGACCGACACGTTCCTGATGGACGCCGACGGCGAGTTCACCGTCGGGAAAGCAAAAACGACCCCCGACGACGAGTCACGCGGATTCGTTAACTCCTCGCAGGACGCACTTGGGTCCTGGGAGTTCGACATCGACGAGGCGTTTCCAAACCTCGTCTCGGTGGTGTACTCGGGGACCGCAATGTTGAACCGGTTGGTTGAGCGCGAGAGCGAGGTCGACGTCGGCGTGCTCGTCACCGGCGGCATGGAGGACACCCTCCGGATGGGGCGGGGCCGACAGTCCTATACAGGCTACTCTTACTCGGATCGCCTCCACGTCAACACACACAAGCATCCCGAGCCGCTGATCGGCCGAGACAACATCCGTGGGGTCCGCGAGCGAATCGATGTTAAAGGAAACGTTCTCATTCCGCTGTTCGAGGACGACGTTGAGGCTGCCGTCGACGATCTTCTTGAGCGAGATGTGGATTACATCACCGTGATGTATCTTCATTCGTACAAAAACGGCGAGCACGAGCGGCGGACCAAGGAGCTCGCCGAACAGCGGATTGAGGAGCACGGTGCCGACACCGATGTGTTGCTCTCAAGTGAATACTACCCGACACTCAAGGAACTCCAGCGGTTGAATACCCTCGTTGCAGAGGCCTTCGCCGCCGAGCCCTCTCGCCACCAGCTTGAGAACGTACAGAACGCCGTCGATAGCCAAGGCGGTGACGTCGGCGTCCGGGTGATGGCGAGCCACGGTGGCACCATCGATATCTACGCGAACGAGCTGGCGCGGACGCTAATCTCGGGCCCAATCGGTGGGATGATCGGCGCGAACTATTTCGGTAAGGAGCTGGGCTACGAGAACCTCGTGTGCACAGACATCGGGGGGACCAGTTTCGACATGGGGATCATCATCAACAACGACTGGCAGATTGACTACAATCCCGAGATGGCCCGGTTGTTGCTCTCGTTGCCGATGGTCAACATGGAGAGCGTCGGTGCTGGCACCGGTAGCTACGTTACCGTCGATCCGACCTTCGACACGATCAACCTCGGCCCCGAGAGCGCCGGCGACAAGGTGGGGGTCTGTGCGACCAATACGGATGTCGAGACGGTGACCGTCACGGACTGTCACGTCGCTCTCGGATGGATCGATCCGGAGAACTTCCTGGGCGGGGACATGCCAATCGACCGGGATGCCGCGGAGGCGGCGATCAAGGAGCAGATCGCCGAGCCACTCGGACTGGGCGTCTACGAAGCGGCCCAGGGCGTCGTTGACCTGCTTGAGAGCAAGCTCCGGAACGACCTAGAGGCTGTGGTCACCGGCGAAGGGTACTCGCCGACGAACTTCAAGTGTCTCTCCTACGGTGGTGGCGGGCCTGTGCACACCGCCGGGTACACCCGGAGTTTGGACTTCGATGAGGTACTCGTTCCTGAGTGGGCCGCTGCGTTCTCAGCGTTCGGGTGTGGCGCCGCCGACTACGAGTATCGGTACGACCACACTACCAGCATCGATATCGACGCTGACCTCACCATGGCGGAGGCCGCCCAGACGGCCGGCGAGGAGCTCACCGATATCTGGAAGGATCTTGAGACGAAGGTACTCGACGAGTTCGACAACAGCGGCATCGGCCGTGACGAGATCGAGTTCAAATATCACATCCTCGGCCAGTACCAGGGCCAGCTCAACAGCATCGACGTTACCTCGCCGGTTGGACGGGTTGACAGCGCTGAGAATCTCGAACGGTTGCTGGAGGTCTTCGAGGCCGAGTACGGTCGACAGTACTCCGAGGAGGCGCGCTCGCCCGAGCTGGGCCACACCATCACTCAGGCGTCGGTGCGGGGCGTCCATAACGTCGTCAAACCGCAGATTCCCGAGGAGCCGCTCCAGGGGCCCGAGCCCCCGGAGCACGCGTATAAAACGCCCCGACAGACCTACTGGGACGGCGAGTGGCTTGAGACGGAGATCTACAACCTCCACGCACTCCAGCCCGGCAACGAGGTGACCGGGCCGGCCGTCCTTGAGGGGGCAGCGACAACCTTCGTCGTACCACCGGAGCACTACACCTACCTCGACGAGCACCGCGTCCACCACCTCACCGGGCCCTGATCGGAGTCGGGTGAGGGCACAGACACGCATCCACTGCGTGTGCGGTGGATGCGCTGTGCCAGTTCGTATCTGTCTGTTCACAGATACCAGACCTGCCCGACTGTGACCGGGCATCACACAAGCATCCATGAGCACGATCGAACAAACCGAAGGCGAGGAACGACGTAAGGAAGTCCAGCGCGAGAAGGAGAAGGTCGCCCAGAAACGCAACCGCGGCGAGGGCATCGGCTGGAATGGCCAGACCCTCCGCGAGCAGATGGCCGAGCTTGAGGATCGGACCAAAGCGACCGACCACTACGGCGGACTCACCGAGTTACCGTTGAAGGAGGAAGATCCGATCCGATACGAGCAGATGTTCTCACAGCTTCGAGGCGGACTGGTCACGGCCCGGGAGACCTCAAAGGAGGTGGCGGCAACACCAATCGTCGAACAAGAGGGCGAGCTCTGTTATGGCCTGTTCACTCCTGAAGGGGACTCGATCGCCGTCTCGACCGGCATCATCGTGCACATCCACACGATGAGCGAGGCGATCAAGTACATGATCAACCACGACTACGAGGAGAGTCCCGGGATCGAACCAGGGGACGTCTTCGTCAACAACGATCCTCACATCGGCGATGTCCACCCCTGTGACGTGATGACACTCATTCCGATCTTCCACGAAGGGGAGTTGATCGCCTGGGCCGGCGGGGTCACGCACGTCATCGACACCGGGGCAATCGGCCCCGGGAGCATGAACGTCTCGCAGGCCTCACGGTTCGGCGACGGCGCCCACTATAGCGCCCGGAAAATCGGCGAGGACTTCGAGCTGTACAACTCCTGGGAGAAGGACTACGTTGATAAGACCCGGACCCCCGACTTCCTCAAGCTCGACGAGCGCACCCGGATGACGGGCTGTCTGATGATCCGGCACGTCGTCAAGGACATGATCGAGGAGTACGGGGTCGAGAACTACAAGGAACTCGCCCGGGAGGCCGTCGAGGACGGCCGCCGAGGGTTCCGCAAGCGCATCAAGAAGACGATGATGCCGGGTACCTACCGGGGCGTATCCTTCGTCGATGCGCTCTATGAGGGCCAAGACAACCTGACTCGGGAGTACGCCGATGAAAATCACATCATGCACGCCCCTTCCGAGTTACACGTCCGCGAGGACGGCACGTTCCAGGTATCTTTCGAGGGGGCCAACAAGTGGGGCTGGCATCCATATAACTGCACGCCAGCGGCCATCCAGGGCGGCATCTGGGTGATGCTCACGCAGACGGTTATCCCCAACGAGACGGTCAACGATGGAGCGTACTACGCATGTGACTTTCACCTGCCGGTGGGGTCTTGGGCGAATACACAGAACACCGAGACCGCCCACGCCTACGCGTGGCACTTCCTGGTGTCGGCGTGGGCTCCGCTGTGGCAGCACCTCTCGCGGGGCTACTTCTCCCGTGGCTTCTGGGAGGAGATCAACGCCGGTAACGCCAATACCTCCAACTGGCTGCAGGGCGGCGGAATCGACCAGTTCGGCAAGCTCCACGCGGTGAACTCCTTCGAGTCGGCCTGTGAGGGCACCGGCGGCCAGTACGTCAAAGACGGCGAGCCCTACGCGGCCGCCATCTGGAACCCCGAGGGAGACATGGGCGACGCCGAAGTCTGGGAGATGACTGAGCCGCTTCCCTTCCTAGGACGGGCGGCCAAACCCAACACGGGCGGACCCGGTCGGCGGACCGGCGGGAGCGGCTTCGAGTCCCTCCGGACCGTCAAAGATGTCAGCCGCTGGTTGCTCTACGAGATGGGCAACGGCTACATGACCAGCGACAGCGGCCTCTTCGGGGGCTATCCGGCCGCGACCGGCTACATCCTCAACGCCAACGACACCGATCTTGAGGAGCGCTTCGAACAACAGGAGGACTACCCCCAGCACGATCTTGATCCCGAAAGCGGAGCCTTCGAGGCCGCCATCGAAGGCGACATCACGCGCCGACCGGAGGGCATCTCCACGCCCAAGCAGTTCGATGACTACGGACTGTACCTGAACTACCTGCGCGGTGGGCCCGGCGTCGGCGATCCGCTTGAGCGCGACCCCGAAGATGTCGTCGACGACATCCATGACGGGTTCATGTTGCCACGGTACGCCGAGCGGGTCTACGGAGTTGTCGTCGAGCAGGTCGACGAAGATGCCAAGCATAACTCCGCGACAGCCGGCGAGTATGCCGTTGACGAGGCGGCGACCAGAGAACGCCGGGAGGCCATGCGCGGCGAGCGTGCCGAGCGGGCCCAGCCGGTCTCAGAGTGGCTCAAGGAGGAACGCGAGCGGATTCAAGAGGAGCGCGATCTCATCGACGACGTCAAGAAGACCTACGCGAGTAGCATGCGGCTGAGCGACCACTTCGGGGAGTTCTTCCGGAGCTTCTGGGAGCTGCCCGAGGACTTCGAGTTCACGCTGAGCGAGAAGGCCGAACAGTCTCTCAAGTTCCGCTTCGATAGCGGCACCCGACCCAAGTGGGACAACCATACGATGGGCCACGAGACGTGGCTCAACGTGGAAGACGAACCGTATGTCCCCTATACTTGGACCGACCGGTCGATCAAGGACCTGTCCGGGCCCGAGGGCACCTTCGGACGCCGGGGACGTGCAGGAGACGACTAATCACGGTGAGTACCCATGCCAGAGACTTACCCCCAGGAAATCATCGACGACCTCGTGGACGACAACCTTGATTGGGACCAGCTCCACGACATGATGAGCGACTACAAGGACACCGACCGCTTCCTAAAGATCCGCCACGCGCTTCAAGAGCGTGTCGAGTGGGACGACCCGATCGTCCTGCCGTACGCCGATCACCTCTACGTGGTGGCCAAGCCCAACGACCGGATGGTCATCAAGTGTGACTGCGGCCACGAGTTCTGCGAGCACGACGAGAACTGGAAGCTCGAAGCGCTCATCAACGTCCGCGACAGCGAGGCGGACTATCAGGAACTGTACCCCGAGAACATGCACCCACACCCTGACTACATGGAACTTCGCGAGTACTTCTGTCCGGGGTGTAAGACGCTCCTCGAGGTGAACAACGTCATGCCGGGGTATCCGATCATCCACGAGTTCGAACCCGACATTG
>CAZFMU010000103.1:0-6602 GCA_964520165.1 uncultured Salinarchaeum sp.
ATCACTCCCAGGCGTGTCACAGCTCGCGGTGGTCGTCGCGGTAATCGCCGGCGTCGTCCAGGGGATCGTCGAGTGGCTGCCCATCTCCAGTCAGGGCAACCTCGCCGTTGTCCTGACCGCCCTCGGAACCGATCCCGCCGCGGCACTCCGGCTCGCGCTCTTCTTACAGGTCGGGACCACCCTCTCGGCGGCCAGCTACTACTGGCGGGACCTCCTCGGCGTGCTCCAGACGGTTCCGAGCTGGCGGCCCACCAGCGCGTACGAGACCGAACACGCCCTGCTCAGTTACCTCGGCGTCGCGACGCTGGCCACCGGGCTCGTCGGCGTGCCGCTGTACCTCTTCGTGATCGACCTTGCGAGCGCGCTCACCGGCGGCGCGTTCGTCGCCGCCATCGGCGTGCTGTTGATCCTCACCGGCCTGCTCCAGCTTGCCTCCGACGCCACGGACGCCGGCCGGCGCGACCAGCCCGGCCTGTTCGACTCGCTGCTCGTCGGCGCCGTACAGGGCGTCGCCATCCTGCCGGGGGTCTCCCGCTCGGGCGTCACCGCCGGCGCGTTGCTCTTTCGCCGATACGAACCGCCGGCGGCCTTCCGGCTCTCGTTTATCCTCTCGATCCCGGCGAGTCTCGGTGCGGCCGCCATCACGATGGTTGACGCCGGCGGCGTGCCGGCAATTTCCCCCACCACCGCGCTTGTCGCCCTCGGGGTGAGCACCGTCGTCGGCTATCTCACCATCGACGCCATCATGCGCGTTGTTGATCGGATCCCCTTCTGGGCGGTCTGTGTCGGGCTCGGCGGGCTGGCCGTCCTCGGCGGTGGCGCGGTCGCGCTGGCGTGATCACTCGACGGTGACGCTCTTCGCGAGGTTCCGTGGCTTATCGATCGGCCGGCCCTTCGCGTCCGCGACATGGTAGGCAAAGAGCTGCCAGTAGACGTTCGTCACCATCGGCGAGAGCACGTCCACATCGGGCACGTCCAAGCGCTCCTGGAGATACCGCGCGTCGTCCGGGCGCGTCGTCGCGCCGATCACCGGCGCCTCCCGGGCGCCGACCTCCTTGACGTTCCGTAGTGTCTCCTCAGGCTTAGTCCCGGGTGTGAGTACCGCGAGAACGGGCGTCCGGTCGGTCACCAGCGCCAGCGGGCCGTGTTTGAGCTCGCCGGCGGCAAAGCCCTCGGCGTGATCATACGAGATCTCCTTGAGTTTGAGCGCCCCCTCAAGCGCGACCGGCTCGCCAAGCGCCCGGCCGATGAAGAAGAACGCATCGGCGTCGGCGTGGCGTGTGGCCACCTCGATCACCTGTGGTTCGCGATCAAGCACCTGCTGGACGGCCCCGGGGACCGACCGGATGGCCTCCAGAACGTCGACCGCCCGGTCCGTCGAGAGCGCCTCCCGCTCGCGTCCGATGGCAACGGCCAACAACGCGAGCGTCGTCACCTGCGAGGCGAAGGTCTTCGTCGCCGCCACGCCAATCTCCGGGCCCGCGCGGATGAACAGGCTCTCCTCAACCTCACGGGTGACCGTGCTCCCGAGCGTGTTCGTCACCGCAATCGTCCGCGCGCCGGCGCGCTTGGCGTCCCGCACGGCCGATAGCGTGTCGGCCGTCTCGCCGCTTTGGGTCACCGCGATCACGAGCGTCCGCCAGGGATCCCGTCCGCCGGTGAAGGCATACTCACTCGCGATTGAGACCGTCGTCCGGACATCCGCGAGTTCCTCAAGCAGTTTTGCCGCATACCGCCCGGCGTAATTCGAGGTGCCCGCGGCGACGATCTGGATCTCCTCAAGCGAGCGCAGGTACTCCTCCGAGAGGTCAAGCCCCAGCTCGACGGTCCCGGCGTCGACATCGATCCGCCCGGAGATGGTCTGGCGGAGCGCCTGGGGCTGCTCGTGGATCTCCTTGCGCATGTAGTGCTCGTAGCCGCCCTTCTCGGCGGCATCGGCCTCCCACTCGAGGGTCTCCCGATCGAGTGCAACCGGCTGACCGTCGTGATAGACCGTCGTCTCGGCGCCATCGAGCACCGCGAGATGATCATCAGGCAGGTAGGTCACCTCGCGGGTGTGCTCAAGAAAGGCCGTCACGTCGCTGGCCAGGTAGGTTGCCTCCACGCCGTGGCCGAGCACCAGCGGGCTGTCCCGCCGGATGGCAAACAGCTCGGGCACGCCCGCGATCGTCACCACCAGCGCGAAGGAGCCCTCCAGTCGCGCAACGGTCTCCTCGATGGCCGCCTGTGGCGCCAGGCCGTCTTCGAGGTACGACTCGATCAGGTGGGGCACCACCTCGGTATCGGTGTCGCTCTCGAAGTCATGTCCCTCGGCAACGAGGTCGCGCCGAAGCGCGTCGTAGTTGTCGATAATGCCGTTGTGCACAACCGCCACCTCGCCCGTGCAGTCCGTATGCGGGTGGGCGTTCGTGTCCGTCGGCGGACCGTGTGTCGACCACCGGGTGTGGCCCACGCCGCGGTGGGCCTCGGCCGTCTCCGGCAGAGTCGCCTCCAGGGCGTCGACCTCGCCGGCCGTCTTGTAGACCTCCACGTCGCCGTCGGCCAGCGCGACGCCCGCCGAGTCATAGCCGCGGTACTCTAGATTCTCAAGGCCCGTCGTCAGTACCGGCAACGCGGTGTCCGCCCCGACGTACCCAACAATGCCACACATGCTTACCCCCGGCGCACCTCCACGTCCGCCTCGATTGTCCCGCGCACCCGCGTGCCGGCCTCGATGGTCGCGCCGTCGCCGACGATCGTCCCCGGATCGAACGCGCTTGCGCCGCCGACCTGCGCGTTATCGCCGATGGCCGCCCCAAGCGGCACCGACTCATACACCGCGCCGTTCATCACGACCGTCGCGTCGCCACCGGCAACGGTCGTGTTCGGGCCGACCGTTGCGTTCGCGCCGACCACGCAGTCCCGGAGGACCGCCCCGGCGTCAACGGTCGCATCCGAGAGAATCACCGACCGCTCGACTGTCGCGTTCGGCCCGATCCGGGCGTTCGCGCCGATCACGCTGCCGCGTCCGACCACCGCGTTCGTCCCCACGGAGGCCGTCCGGGCGACGTGGGCGGTGTCGCTCACCCGGGCGCCCTCGGCGACGGTTCCGGCCGTTGTGCCGCCCTCGCGATCCAGCATGGTCGTCGTGACCGACAGCAGGTCCCACAGATGTGAAACGTCCAGCCACCGCCCCTCGTAGCGAACCGCCCGGACCGTCCGCTCGCCGATGAACTCCGCGATGACGTCCGGCAGCTGGTACTCGCCGTCGGCGCTCTGATCGAGATCGCGGATCACCGCAAAGACATCCGGCGGGAAGCCATAGACGCCGGCGTTGATGATCTCCGAGGGGGTCTCCGTGGTGGGCTTTTCGATGATGCCCGTCACGCGATCACCGTTGAGCGTCACCACGCCGTAGTTCCCGGGCGCCTCAAGCCGCGTCACCGCCATCGTGACCGTCGCGTCGGCAAGGCCGGCGGCGACATCCTCGACGACCGCCGGATCGATGATCCGATCGCCATTGAGCACGAGAAACGAGCCATCAACGAGGTCCTCGGCCTGGGCGACCGCGTGAGCCGTCCCCAGCTGGGTCTCCTGGGTCGCATACCGGATCGACACCCCCCAGTCGTCACCGTCACCGAAGTACGTCCGGATGCGGTCCTGGCCGTAGCCGACCACGAGCACGATATCATCAATGCCGGCGTCGGCAACCGCCTCGATGACGTACTCCAGCACCGGTCGATCAACCACCGGCAACATCGGCTTGGGCCGGCGTTGGGTCAGCGGGGCGAGCCGTCGTCCCCGGCCGGCCGCCATAATGACCGCTGTCGTGTCCATACGCCGCGTTCACGGGCATTGCTAATCAACGCCGTGGTCTCCGATCCAAGAGTGATCGATCGTGGCCCCGGCCTAGCGGTCCGCCGGGCGGTCCCGCAGAACGGTCTCGCCGGGCTTGGTCTTCGCGCCGACCCCGAGGACGACTCCGGCGTTTAGGCTGGTGTTGATCCCCGTTTTGGTGCGATCGCCGACGATCACGCCGAGCTTCCGCCGGCCGGTGTCCACGCGCTCGCCCTTGACGGTCACCGCGATCGAGCGATCGTCGTGCCGCAGATTCGCCACCATCGTCCCGGCGCCGAAGTTCACGTCCGCACCAAGCACGGAATCGCCGACATACGAGAGGTGCCCCACCGACGTGTCGGCCATCACGATCGAATGTTTGACCTCGACGCTGTTGCCGATTCGCGCGTTCGGCCCGATCACCGATCCCGACCGGAGATACGCGTTCGGGCCGATATCGGCGTCCGCGCCGATCACGACCGGGCCCTCGATGTAGCTGCCCGAGCGGATCCGCGCACCGTTCTCGACGACCACCGGCCCAGAGAGGTGGGCGCCCTCCTCGACGGTCCCCTCGATCCGGTCATCGAGCTCCGCGAGGGTCACCTCGGTCGCCTCAAGCAGCTCCCACGGCCGGCCGACATCGAGCCACGGGCCATCATAGTCGACAACGGTCACCCGATCGCCCTCGGCGACAACCCGGTCGATGGCATCGGTGAGCTCGTACTCGCCACGCGGGCTCTTTGCGAGATCCGCGATCACGTCGAACACCTCGGGCTCGAAGGCGTACAGCCCGACGTTGATCCGGTTGGTCGGCGGGTTCGTCGGCTTCTCGTGGATGCCCGTCAGGCGGGTGCCGCGGCGCTCGATCACGCCGTAGGACTCGGGGTCCTCGACGGTCCGCGTCGCGATAGCGTGGCCATCGGTGTCGATCAGCTGTTCGAGCAGCGACCGGTCGATCACCACGTCCGCGTTCAGCGCCAAAAAGCGATCCTCAACGATGTCGGCGGCCTGGCCAACGGCGTCGGCGGTCCCCTCACGATCGGACTGCTCGACGTAGACAACGGGTGTGCCGGCGTACTCGGTGCCGATCCGCTCGCGGATAGCCTCATCGCGGTAGCCCACCACGAGCACAAGCCGGTCGACCAGCGGCGCGCACTGTGTGAGCAGGCGTTCGAGGAGGGTCTGCTCCCCGACCGGCAACAACGGCTTCGGGCGGGTGTCGGTCAGCGGGCGCATCCGCGTGCCACGGCCGGCGGCGACAATGACAGCGTCCATACAGTGGTTCCATCGCGCGAGGGCAAAATACCCACGGGCAGGGTGATCGATTCGACAGCGTGTCCACAGCCACGCACCGTGGTGTGGACCGCCCGATCACTCAAGCACCAGCGGTTCGTACCAGTCCCGATTCGCCCGGTACCACGCAACGAAGTCGGCCACGCCCTCGCGGATGGTCCGCGTCGGCTCATACCCCAGTAGCTCACGCGCTTTCGACGTGTCGGCGTGGGTGTGTTCGGCGTCGGCGTCGTGGCGCTCGGCGAAGGCGATGTCCAACTCGGGCGCCAGCTGGTCGCGGATCTCCTCTGCGAGCGTGAGAATCTCGATGGTGTCGGTGCTGCCGATGTTGAGCGTCTCGCCGTCGGCGCTGTCGTCACTGAGCAGCTGGGCGTTCGCCTCGACCACATCGTCGATGTAGGTGAAATCCCGGGTCTGTGAGCCATCCCCGTAGACCACCGGCGGCTCGCCGTTGAGACACCGCGAGACGAAATTCGAGATGGCCATGTTCGGGCGCATCCGCGGGCCATAGACCGTGAAGTACCGCAGGACCACCACCGGAAGGTCATATACCGCGCCGTAGGCCTGGGCGTACCGCTCGGCGGCGAGCTTCGAGGCGCCATAGGGGCTCACCGGCGTCGTCGGGTGGGCCTCATCGTAGGGCAGGTACTCCGGGGTGCCGTACACCGAGGAGGAACTCGCCACGACGAGCCGAGTGAGGTCGTGCTCGCGGGCGGCATCGAGCAGGTTCAGCGTGCCATCAACGTTGACGGCGTCGTACTTCCGGGGATTCTCAACGCTCGGCCGGACGCCGGCCTGGGCGGCCTGATGATAGACGTACTCGGCGTCTGCAACCAGCTCATCAAGGAGTTCCGCGTTGCGCACGTCGCCTGTGACCAGCCGGTAGGACCCATCGCCTGTGGCGGCCCGCTCGCGACACACCTCGACGGTGTGGTCTTTGATCCGGGTGTCATAGAAGGGATCGAAGTTGTCGAGGACCGTCACGTCGTGGCCGTCGGCGACGAACCGCTCGGCGAGGTGGCCGCCGATGAATCCGGCCCCGCCGGTGACGAGAATCTGCATACTGAGGCCCAGCCGAGCGCCGTAGAAAAAGCCCCACGATCCGGTGCTCAGTCGATCAGTTCCTGAGCCCGTTCGAGTAGCGCCCGCCCACGCTGTAGGAGATCGTCCGCTCGTGACGCGGCTCGCGCCTCGGCGGTCAGACGCACCACCGGCTCGGTCCCGCTGGCGCGGAGCAACAGCCAGCCGTCCTCGAACTCGATCCGCACGCCGTCGCGGTCATCAATGGCGTCGTACTGCTCGGCCGCCAGCGACGCGACCGCCTCGATAATGGCCGTCTTCTCCTCGACGGCGTGGCTTTCCCGACGGATCGGGTAGGACTCGATCGTGTCGGCCAGTGCCGAGAGCGGGCCCTCCTGGGCCACCAGGGCGACCAGTTTCGCGGCCGCCAGCGGGCCGTCGGGACACAGCGTCTCCGCCGGCCAGATCCACGC
>CAZFMU010000104.1:0-6573 GCA_964520165.1 uncultured Salinarchaeum sp.
GGATGAAATCGACCAGGACGGTGTCGAAGCCCACATGAAAAACGGCGTCCTCTCGGTCACGCTCCCGAAGACTGAACGCAAGCACGCCCGCAAGATCGAGGTCAAAAGCGCCTGATGGGCTAGCGCTGGCCCGGGGTTTGGCTGGGGCCACGCCGTTTGTCCGTCATATCTCTGTGACCCACAATCGGTACGTCGACTCGTATCCGTAGACCTCACAGAAGAGGGCTTCAATGAACGCGGCGAGCCGGTCGTCGTCGGTATAGCCGTTGATGTGTACGTTCGTCCCATCGGCGAACTCCGGCTGTTCGCGGGCGGCGATCGTGAACTCCGGATAGGATTCAACGATCTCGGGTAACCGCTCAAGCTCCTCATCGGTATAGTCGGCGTTCAAGAGCCCGTCCTCAAGCCGATACTGGACCCATGCCGGGTGTTCGCTCCCTGGCGGTGGCGTGTCAGCCTCAATCGTGATATGTGGACTGCCGCGCTCGCGGTGGGCAGCGAGCGCCCCGGCGATGAGTGCCTTGCGTTCGGCGGCGTCGTTCGCATCGAACGGCGTCATCGGCGGTCGTTCGGCCGACCGGCCGAAGACACTTTCGTCAAGATGGCGGGATTACGGAGGACTGATATGGGTGTGGAAGCCACCCGATTGTATGCACGACCCACGGATCATGCTGCTCGGCGCACCGGGCGCCGGAAAAGGGACACAGAGTTCGAATATTGTTGATGCCTATGACGTTGAGCACGTCACAACCGGCGATGCCCTCCGGGCAAACAAGGACATGGAAACGGAATACGGCACGCCTCGTGAGTTCATGGAGGCCGGAGAACTTGTCCCCGACCCCGTCGTCAACGAGATCGTTGAGGCCGCCCTCACGGATGCCGACGGCTTCGTGCTTGATGGCTATCCGCGCAATCTCTCGCAAGCGGAGTATCTCGATTCGATCACCGACCTTGATGTCGTTGCGTATCTCAAGGTGAGTACCGAGGAGCTGCTTACCCGACTGACCGGCCGCCGGGTCTGTAGCGAGTGTGGCACCAACTATCACGTCGAGTACAATCCACCGGAGGAACCGGGCGTCTGTGATGCGTGTGGTGGCGAGTTGATCCAGCGTGACGACGACACCGAGGAGACGGCGCGCGACCGGATTGAGGTCTTCGAAGAGAATACGATGCCCGTCGTTGAGCACTTCCGCGGCGAGGCGGCCTTCGTCGAGATCGACGGTGAACAGGCGCCGGATGCGGTCTGGAGTGACCTCAAGACGGCCATCGAAGCACGGCTCTGAGGCCGTTGTGATGCGTTGGGCGCCGAACGAAAGCCTTCAATAGGTTCCTCAGACTATCGGCCAGTAATGGCTTGGACCGCGGAGCGGATTCGGTCGCTCCTCGAGGAGGACGAGGAGATGGAAGATGCGCTCCGGACGATCAAGGCCGTCGCTGACGACAACGACGGGATTGTCGAGTGGAGCGATGTTGAGGACGACGTGACCAGCGGTCAGTGGGGTCGCATCATTGAAGAGGGCATTCTTGAGAGTGTCGACGAGGGGTTCCGGTTCAGCGATCCCGAAGGTGTTGAAGAACTGCTTGACGCCGATCACGTTGCCTCCGATGTCGATCTTGATATTCCCGAAGTAGGGATCGATGTCGAGGTCAACTGGACAACCTGGGATAAGGCGGCTGCTGCCGGGGCCGCCCTGTTGGTGCTTGGCTACTGGTTCGATCCCATCCAGAACCTCATCGGTGGTGCGGTCAACGTGGTGTTCGGGCCGCTCACGAACGTGCTCCCGTTCTTCGTTGTCATCTTTGCCGCCTCACTCGTGACGGGAACGTACTCAACGCTTCTCCAGGCCCACCTGATGGACACCGAACTCATGGCAGCCTTCCAACGGCAGATGAACGAGATTCAAGAGAAACAGGATCTCGCCGAGGAGCGGGGCGACGACGCGGCGGCCGAGCAGCTCAAACAAAAGCAGATGGAGCTCGTCACCGAGCAGCTCAGCATGTTCAAAGAGCAGCTCCGGCCCATGGTCTGGATCATGCTACTGACCATCCCGATTTTCCTGTGGATCTGGTGGATGGTCGGCAACGGGGCCATCGGTCACCCCGAGAGCGCCGATATGATCATGCCAATCTTCGGTGAACTCCAGCACTGGAACGATGGCATTATCGGTCCACTCCGGGGCTGGATCTTCTGGTATATCCTCTGTTCGATCAGCTTCACCCAGATCATGCGGAAGTCCCTGAACGTTATGACGATGCCCAACTGAGGTCGGTTCTCGTGGCCTCGAATCCCGATCTGGCCCGGACGACATCGACACCGTCTGTGTCGGAGTTTGGCCAACTCCGGCGCGTTGCCGACTATCAGTTCGGTACGGGCGCTGGTGTCGGCTTGTTTCCCGACCGATCAGCGCTCACGGTCAAGCGAACCGGCTCCGGGCGTATTGAGCAAGTCTTTGCCGATGAGACGCGACTGGTCAGTCGACGGACGGACGGTCGACTCACTCTCTCAGTCCGGGCGGCTGAACGACTTGCTGCGGCTCTTCCGGACCAGTATCGCGTCGCGGTTGGCTCTGAGAGCCGTCCATATATCATCGAGGGGAAAAACGCCTTTGCGAAGTTCGTCACAGCCGTTGATCCGGCGATTCGTCCGGGTGACGAGGTCTACATCACGCACGACGCAACCGTCTTGGGCGTCGGACAGGCTGTGTTATCGGCCAGCGATATGCGGGCGTTCGACCGCGGGATGGCGGTGAAGGTCCGACACGGACGTGCTGAGTGAGGTGATCGTCGCGCTGCGTCAGGTATTTGCCCGCGGATCACCTCCGCACGGGTATGTTCGGTGGCGGCGGTCTTGACCCGCGGAAAATGGAACAGATGATGAAACAGATGGGCATTGATGTCGAGGAGGTCGACGCAACTGAGGTCGTCATCCGAACGACGGACGCCGACCTCGTCTTCGAGAATCCCGAGGTTACGAAGATGGATGCCCGCGGCCAAGAGACCTTCCAGGTCGTCGGTTCACCGACTGAACAGTCGACCAAACCGACGGAAAGCGATACTGCCCCCGCCGTTCCGGAAGAGGACATCCAGACCGTCGTTGACCGGACCGGTGCTAGTAGAGACGCCGCCCGTGAGGCGCTTGAGGCCAACGACGGCGATCTCATTGCCGCCGTCGCTGACCTGGAGTAACGGCCGTGGCTGTATTGCTCGTTCGTGAGGATCGCGAGTATCTTGTCGCCCCCGGCGACACCCTTGAGACCGACCTTGGCGTCTTAGAGGTACCAGAGACGGTCAGCCCGGACGATACGATCGAAACCCATCTCGGAACGGCCTTTGATGTTCGATCGCTTCGCTGTCCGGACTTTATCGAGCACTTTGAGCGGACCGGGGCACCGATGCTCCCGCGGGACATCGGCCTCATCATGGGGATCACGGGTGTCGGTGCCGGCGACCGGATCCTTGATGCCGGTACCGGTACCGGTGTTCTCGCCGCAACGTGTGGACACGCCGGCGCCGATGTTCTTACCTACGAACGTGATGCGGAGTTCGCTTCAGTTGCACGCGACAACATGACCCGTGCTGGCGTTGAGGATCGGGTTGACGTCCGAACGGCGGACATTACGGAAGCTGTTGAGGCGCTGTCGTCGTCGTTCGATGTGATCACCCTTGATCTCGCAGCGGCGCCACAGGTTATTGACCACGCGCCGGACCTGCTCACCCTCGGTGGTAGTATCGCTGTCTACTCGCCGTTCGTTGAGGCAGCCCGTGATGCGGTCGCGGCCGCACGCGACGTCGGTCTTTCCCGTATCGAGACCCGCGAGACCATTCAACGCGAGATGGACTTTGATGACCGTGGTTCACGCCCCTCCACAAGTGGTGTCGGACACACTGGGTATCTCACCTTTGCCCGACATCTCTGATCACTCGACGTTGGCGATGAGCCGCCAGAGCGTTTCCCGCCCGTCGCTGGCGTCGGCTGGATAGGCGCCCCCGGCCACCCGCAGTCCGTCGGGCCGTGTGACCGCTAGCTGGCCCTCAAATATCGTGCCGCGTTCGTGTTTCGACTCGAAGGTGACGGCTCGCCCCGGTATGTCGTTGATTTCAACCGACTGTTGATCATCGAATGACACGGTTGTCGCGCCCCGATCCAACAGCCGGTCCTCAAGCTGGCTCTCAGCGGCCGAAAGCACCGTCGGCTCGATTGCGGTCTCGACGCTCAGTGGAAGCGGGGGCTGAAAACTGAGACGGCTCGCAAAAAAGAATCGTTGGTCGCGTTCGTAGACGTATGTGTGTCCAGCGACGCTCACGCCCGGAAGACTAAACAGCGACTCCACCGTCTCGTCGGTGTGTTCCCAATCCGCAAGGTCGGTCTCGGGAATCTCCGGTGGCGGTGGTGTCGTCATCGTCGCATAATAAGAGGCGCTGACGTCAGTGGTCGTCTTCACGCCACTTGTGTTCGCACTCGGTGCAGACAAAAAAGCGCGTCTCGGACTCGTCGGCTGCACGAATCTGCTGCATGTACCAGTACGCCCGGTCGTTTCCACACTCCGGACACTCGGCCTCTGTCGTCGGCAGACTGCTCTCGGTCTCTCCCGTTTCGATGACCTCCTGCACTTCTTGATCGTCGGTTAGTACATAGTCCGCGTCGGGGTCCTTCGGCTGTTTGTGTCCACAGGAACTACAGACCCACAGATCACCGTCCGCCTTCATCATCGAGCCGCACTTGTCGCAGAACTCCATATATAGCGTAGGTCCGGATTCGTTAAGTCACTGTTCCTCTCTGTCGATTCCTTTGTGAATGTCCTCCAGCAGATCTTCAACTGTTTGATAGGTGTCGCTGTTGGCATCGGAAATGACCTCCCCGAGATTGTATTCGCGGCTGTCGTTGATCACGACCACATCCGATAGTTCGACCGCGGCGTCCGACCGGACAATCGGAAACGAACACTCCTTGAGGACCGATTCGACCTGGTCGACCGGTACCTGACGTGGCATATCCGGGACATTGTGGTCTCCGGTCTTTTACCTACCGCCTTTTGTCAGGTCGCCGTCCACAGTGGCTATAGGGATCGCCCCCCCAGAGGTTTGTATGTCCCTCTCCGAAGAGGCCAGGTGTCGTCTCGCCGACATCGTCGAACTGCAGCCGACGAAAAACGGCGAGTTACAGGACCGGTGGGGCCTCGACAGTGGGAGTGCCGTGCATCAGTATCTTGAGTCCGAACTGAGTGCATACTACTACCGGGACGAAGACAGTCTCATCCGGGCAACCCCGGAGGCCATTGAGCTTGTTGGGGGCGACAACGACACGCAGGTTCGGCTCACGCCGGACGAGGCGGATGTTGTTGCTGTCCTGGCTCGCCCGGATGAACGGGCACAGAGTGTTGTTTCAGTTCTGCACGATCTCCGTGACGAGCGTGGCATGGATCCTGCGCCCGATGTCCTTCGTCGCCGACTCAAGCGACTGGTTGACCGTGGACTCGTTGATGTCGTCCGTCGCACCGTTCCAACGTACAAACTCGCTGTCGAACCAACTGCGATCGACGTGACTGTTTCGGATGAAGAAGACACGGCGACGGTTGCGCACGAGTGATCAATCTTCTCGGGAGAGACGTCGTCGCTGCCGTCGATCGCTGAGCACCCGTTGGTACCGACGTCCCGGTCCCCCTTCGATCGGCCAGTCGTGTGTCCGCCACGTCGGTGGCTCGGGCTCGAAGGCCGGACAGGAGGCGGCACATTCGCGCTGTGTAGGGCATCGCCCCTTGGCGTCACAGGTGGGGAGTAGCCCTGTTGCCACCTCTTTGAGTCCGAAATGCCGGCAGTCCGGACGCATTGAATCGACGTACGACCGCCAGCCCCGCTCATAGAGCCGCTCGGCGATCAGCAGTCGCTTGGTCGTCTTCCACTCTGGACTCACTGTCGTTCCGTCAGCTCGGCTTCCCGTGGTGTCGGTTGCCAACCGATGGGCGTGCCACAGTTGATCAGCGCTATCGGATGCGGGATCGACGGCGAGAATGCCGGCCTCAACGGGGATATCCTCAAGCAGTGCCGGTTCGACTGTCCGATCGGTTTGCCGCGTGGCGACCCATGTTTCGTCGGCGAGGCCAAGCTGGACATCGTATTCAAGCTGGTCGTTGAGCCTGCGCGCAGCACTCGCGTCGAGATCGGGTTTGTTCTCAATCGCGACGACCGCCGCCGGCCATTCCGGATAGCGCCATCGTCGCCGGTACTGAAGCCGACCGCTGGTCTTTCGGGTATCAATGATCCCTCGCGCCTCGGCGCGGTGGACGGCCGCCCGGACGTACCGCCAGGCAAAGCCTGGATCGGGAATCGCATCGCGATACCACGCCCAGTCCGCCGGTGCGTGTCGCACGACTCTGAGGAGGTCCTGATCAAGTGCCTCTGGTCCGAAGGCGGCCCGCTGTCTGAGCGCTTGCTCGCGAGCGATGACCACAACTGTGTCCCATCGGCGGTTGCTGGTCCCGAGCTGCCGTCCGACCAGCACGGGATCGTCGCGATCTCGTGTCGGCGGCCAGTGTCGTTCGGCCCACCGACAGACGTACAACTCGAAGGGGAACT